>JBGSTI010000473.1:0-3887 GCA_041736605.1 Sphingomonadaceae bacterium | reverse complement strand
GGTCCGCACCGATAATGACGTAAAGCAGCAAGAGGGCATTTCCTTCCTGCTGATCGACATGAAAACCCCCGGCATCACTGTGCGCCCGATCATCACCTTGGGCGGCGAACATGAAGTCAACGAAGTGTGGCTTGAGGATGTGCGCGTGCCGGTGGAAAACCGGGTTTATGAGGAAAACAAGGGCTGGACCTGCGCCAAATTCCTGCTGGCCCATGAACGCACCGGCATTGCTGGCGTCGCCGGGTCCAAGCGCGGCATCGAAAAGGTCAAGGACATCGCGCGGGCTGAGCCTGATGGCGATGGCCCGCTGATCGCCAATCCGTTTTTCCGCCGCAAGATTGCCGAGCTGGAAATGGATTTGACTGCGCTGGAATTCACCGAATTGCGCAGTCTGGCGGGCGAAAGCGCGGGCAAGGGTCCGGGGCCGGAATCCAGCCTGCTCAAGATCAAGGGCTCGGAAATTCAGCAGCGGCTGACCGAACTGACGCTGGAAGCGGTTGCCCATTATGGCGCGCCCTATTTCCGGTCATTCGGCGATGGCGATAATGAATATCCCATCGGTCCTGAATATGCGCACCGCGCCGCGCCGACCTATTTCAACACGCGCAAGACCACCATTTATGGTGGGTCCAACGAGATTCAGCGTAACATCATCGCCAAGATGGTGCTGGGCCTCTGATCGCTTGAATACAGCTCCGGCGGTTCGCTGCCGGAGCGGATAACTGGCCGCGAAACCAATCGCGGCACGGAGAGAATTTGACATGGATTTCAGCTATACCGAAACGCAGGGCATGCTGCGCGATACGCTCGCCCGCTTCCTGGCCGACACTTATGATTTTGAAACGCGCAAAAAGATGATCGACAGCGCGCAAGGGCGCGATCCCGGCATCTGGCGCGCATTGGCGCAGGAACTGGGCCTTTTGAGCGCGCCCTTCGCCGAAGCGCATGGCGGCATGGATGGCGGCGCACTGGAAAACCTGATCATGATGGAGGAACTGGGCAAGGTCATCGCGATTGAGCCCTATCTGCCCACCGTGGTGATTGGCGGCGGCGCATTGAAGCATGTCGGCGGTGCAGTGGCGGACGCTGTGATCCCCGAAATCATCGTGGGCAATGCGATCATCGCCTTTGCCTATGCCGAGCCGCAGGGCCGCTATAACCTTGCCAATCTGCGCACCACGGCCAAGGCTGATGGCGGCGGCTATGTGCTCAATGGCCATAAGGGCGTGGTCTATGCCGCGCCCTGGGCCACGCATCTGCTGGTCACCGCCCGCACCGGCGGCAGCCAGAGCGAGCGCGACGGCGTGGAACTGTTCCTGATCGACGCCAATCTGCCCGGTATCACGCGGCGCGATTACGCGACGGTCGATGGATCGCGCGCATCGGAAGTGCATTTTGAAAATGTCGCCATTCCCGGCGAGGCTTTGCTCGCGGGTGGCCTGCCCCTGATTGAGCGGATCGTTGACGAAGCCACGGTGGCCATTTGCGGCGAGGCCTGCGGCGTGACGCACAAGTTGCACGAAGGTACGCTGGATTATGTGAAACAGCGCAAGCAATTTGGCCAACCCATTGGCCGTTTCCAGGTGCTGCAACACCGCCTGGCTGATATGTTCATCGAGGTGGAGCAAGTAACCTCCATGGCGCTGATGGCGACGCTGAAACTCGACATGCCCGATGATCAGCGCAAGGCAGCGGTCAGCCTGGCCAAAGCCAAGGTCGCGCGTTCGGCCAATTTTGTCGGCCAGAACGCCATTCAAACGCATGGCGGCATTGGCATCACGCAGGAACTGGCCATCGGCCATTATTTCAAGCGTGCCAGCCTGATCGAGCATCAGTTCGGGTCTGCCGATTGGCATCTCGATCGCTATGAAAAGCTGACTTTGGGTTGATGTGCCTTCTCCCCTCCCGCTTGCGGGAGGGGCCGAATAGCGCATGTACCCCGGCGAAAGCCGGGGTCCAGATCAACGCAGATTGCACGATTCACAGGGCAGAACTGGACCCCGGCTTTCGCCGGGGTACATCCCAAACTCAACCCTTGCGGCGGCTCCACATGATCTGGCGATACGCATAGACGCCCACCACAATCAAGATGGTCGCAATCGCCACCGGCCCAATAAATTTCTCCGCCGCCGCGAAATTGGCCCCCAAATAATAGCCTGCGCCCAGCAGAAACACATTCCACACCGCAGCACCGGCAAAGGTAAAGCCGATAAAACGAATGCGCCCCATACCCGCCAAGCCGGCTGGCAACGAGATTATCGTGCGCATCAGCGGCGAAAAACGCAGCCAGAATACCACATGATGGCCGTGGCGCTGGAAAAAGCGCACGCTGCCCTCCACATCATCCCAGTCCATCGTCAGCCAGCGGCCATAGCGGTCAATGAACGGCCGCAGCCCGTGATAGCCCAATTTGCGGCCCAGTTCATACCAGGCCATATTGCCGATGGTGCAGCCAATCGTGCCCGCCAGCAGCACTGCCCAGAAATCCATCTGGCCGCGCTGCACCGCCATGCCGCCAAGGCCCATGATCACTTCGGACGGGATGGGCGGAAAGATATTCTCGATCGCCATCAACAGCGCGATGCCCCAATAGCCGCCCGCTGCAATAATATCGATAATCCACTGGGTAAGGGAGTCTGTCATGGCCGCCTAACGCGCGAGTTGCTCAAACGATGCGCGCCTCGATGGCGTCCCAGATCATGCCTGCCACGTCGCTGTTATTGAACCGGTCAATCGCCACAATGCCCGTGGGCGAGGTGACATTGATTTCGGTCAGCCATTTGCCGCCGATCACGTCGATTCCTACGAACGTTAGCCCGCGTGCCTTAAGCTCGGGGCCAAGCACGTCGCAGATTTCCTGTTCTTGCGGCGTCAGCGCGGTTTCCTCGGCATAGCCGCCAACGGCGAGATTGGATCGAAACTCTCCCGCGCCCGGCTTGCGGTTGATCGCGCCCGCCACCACGCCATCGACCAGGATGATCCGCTTGTCGCCATCGGCCACTTCGGGAAGGAAGGGCTGGACCATGAATGGTTCGCGCCAAACCTGGCCGAACATTTCGACCAGAGCGCCCAGATTGTCGCCATCCTCGTTCACGCGGAACACGGCCTTGCCGCCATTGCCGTGCAGCGGCTTGACCACAATCGCACCGTGCTGGGCGTGAAAGGCTTTTACCTCGTCCAGCGATAACGTGACCAATGTGGGCGGCATGAATTGCGCATAATCCAGCACGAACACCTTTTCCGGCGCATTGCGCACCGATGCCGGATCGTTGACCACCAAGCTTTCGCCCTTCAGCCATTCCAGCAGGAACGTGCCGGTAATATAGCCCAGATCAAAAGGCGGATCCTGCCGCATCAACACCACATCAGTATCGCGGCCCAGATCGATCTTTACCGGATCGACTGCTGTAAAGTGATTGCCATGGTCGCGCTGCACGGTGATCGGCCGCGCCATGCAGGTGACGCGCCCCGCCAGCCAGGTGAGGCTGCGCACGTCATAATGATACAGCTTATACCCCCGCGCCTGTGCCGCCAACATCAGGGCAAAGCTGGAATCGCCTGCGATGTTGATGCTTTCAATGGGGTCCATCTGTACAGCGACGGTCAGCGATTTGGCGGTGGTCATTCAACAATCCCGATTCCAGATGGGCCGCCAGTCACAGATGCGGCTGCCACGCATTGGCCAGATGGTGCGGCCAACGCCAAGGCGCAAGCAACAAAACGTCGATCCGTGTCGAATCGCCGGTCTTTGCATAACGCGGGCTCAACGCTTCGGCAGCGGCGGCAACGCGGCGCAGGCGGTGCGCATCAATGGCGTGGGCCAGATCATCCGCCCCGGCCCGGGCCTTTACCTCAACGAATGCCAGCATTTTCCCGCGCCGGGCAAT
>JBGSTI010000470.1:0-3204 GCA_041736605.1 Sphingomonadaceae bacterium | reverse complement strand
TTGCGTTGCAGCTGGCCTTTCCGGCGCTCAATCTGGGGCTGGAATATACCGCGTTCGGGAGGCTGCGCCCGCTGCACACATCGGCGGTGATTTTTGCATTCGGAGGCAATGCCCTGATCGCGACGTCCTTCTACGTCGTCCAGCGCACTTGCCGGGCGAGGCTTGTCTTCCCTGGCCTCGCCCGCTTTGTTTTCTGGGGCTATCAGATGTTCATCGTGCTGGCCGCGACCGGCTATCTCATGGGCATTACCGAAGCCAAGGAATATGCAGAGCCCGAATGGTATGTCGATCTGTGGCTAACGGTCGTGTGGGTCGCCTATCTGATCGTGTTCGGCGGCACCATTTTGAAGCGCAGCGAGCCGCATATTTATGTGGCCAACTGGTTCTACCTGGCCTTCATCATTACCGTTGCAATGCTGCACATCGTCAACAATCTGTCGATGCCGGTCAGCCTGTTCGGTTCAAAGAGCTATAGCCTGTTTGCAGGGGTACAGGATGCGCTGACGCAATGGTGGTATGGCCATAATGCCGTGGGCTTTTTCCTCACTGCCGGTTTCCTGGCGATGATGTATTATTTCGTGCCCAAACAGGCCGAACGCCCGGTCTATAGCTATCGCCTCTCGATCATCCATTTCTGGAGCCTGATCTTCCTCTATATCTGGGCGGGTCCGCACCATTTGCACTACACGGCCTTGCCCGATTGGGCGCAGACTTTGGGCATGGTGTTTTCGATCATGCTGTGGATGCCCAGCTGGGGCGGGATGATCAACGGCCTGATGACGCTGAACGGCGCATGGGACAAGGTGCGCACCGATCCGATCATTCGCATGATGGTGATGGCGCTGGCCTTTTACGGCATGAGCACCTTTGAAGGCCCGATGATGTCGATCAAGGCGGTCAACAGCCTGTCGCATTATACCGATTGGACCATCGGCCATGTGCATAGCGGTGCGCTGGGCTGGAACGGCATGATCACCTTTGCCTCGCTCTATTATCTGGTGCCGCGCCTTTGGGGTCGCCCGCGTCTCTATTCGCTGCGGATGATCAACTGGCACTTCTGGCTCGCGACCGTCGGCATCGTTTTCTACGCCGCGTCGATGTGGGTATCGGGGATCATGCAGGGCCTTATGTGGCGCGAATATGGCGCGGATGGCTATCTGGTCTGGTCGTTTGCCGACACCGTGGCCGCGATGTTCCCGATGTATGTGATGCGTGCCTTTGGCGGCCTGCTTTACCTGTCGGGTGCCTGCATCATGACCTTTAACATCTGGATGACCATTGCGGGCAAGCTGCGCGAAGAAGCGCCAATGCGCGACGCCGCCTATGATCCGGCAGCGGACCGTCCGCTTGTCGCCCAGCCCGCAGAATAAGGAACCCATGTCATGACAAGCATAACCGAACGTCACAAGACAATCGAACGCAACGTGACCTTGCTGGGTGCGCTGGCCTTTGCGGTGGTCGCCATTGGCGGCATCGTGGAAATCGCGCCTTTATTCTGGATCGACAACACCATCGAGGATGTAGAGGGCGTGCGCCCCTATAGCCCGCTGGAGCTGGCCGGACGCAATATCTATATGCGCGAAGGCTGCTATACCTGCCACAGCCAGCAGATCCGCCCGTTCCGCGACGAGGTGGAACGCTATGGCCATTACAGCCTGGCGGCGGAAAGCGTCTATGATCACCCGTTCCAATGGGGGTCAAAGCGCACTGGGCCGGATCTGGCGCGGGTCGGCAATCGCTATTCGGATGAATGGCATGTCCAGCATCTGAAAAATCCGCGCGCCGTGGTACCGGAATCGAACATGCCGACCTATGCGCATCTAGCGACGAATGATCTGGAGATGCACAATCCGGGCGCGCACTTGACCGCCCTGTCGCGCGTTGGCGTGCCCTATGATGCCAAGGCCATTGCCGCAGCAGAGGCTGACCTTAAGGCACAGGCCGATCCCGATGCCGATAGCGCCGAACTCAAGGCCCGCTATCCCAAGGCGCAGGTTCGCGATTTCGATGGTGATCCCAAGCGGTTGACCGAAATGGATGCGCTGATTGCCTATCTGCAAATGCTGGGCACGTTGGTCGATTTCGAAGCCGCCAAGGCACAGGAGACGGCGCGATGACTGGCCAGACCACCTATGACGTGATGCGGCATTTTGCCGATAGCTGGGGCTTGGTGATCATGGTCGGGGTGTTCCTAACCCTGATCCTGTGGCCATTCCGCCCCGGCAATCCCGGCCATCACCGCGATGCCGCCCGCATGATTTTCGATAAAGACGAACAGGCCGACAGCCAGAAGGACGTGAGCCATGGCGCATAAACAACGCATCGACGAGCCGACCGGCACCGAAACCGTCGGCCATGAATGGGATGGCATCGAGGAATTGAACACGCCGCTGCCGCGCTGGTGGTTGTGGACATTCTATGGCTGCATCATTTGGGCCATGGGCTATACCGTGCTCTATCCCGCCTGGCCGATGCTGGAAAGCGCGACGGCGGGCACATTGGGCTGGTCCAGCCGCGGCCAGTTGCAACAGGAGCTCGACGCCGAAACGCTGCGCAAGGCCCCGATCCTCAAAGCAATCAACGCCACACCGATTGAGGCTTTGCCGGGTAACAAGGCACTGTTGCAAGACGCCATTGAGGGCGGCCGCGCTGCATTCAAGGTGCATTGCGTTCAATGCCATGGCAGCGGTGCGGCGGGTAATGCCAAGCTGGGCTATCCCAATCTCAACAATGATGACTGGCTGTGGGGCGGCGATATCGCGGCGATTGAAACGACATTGATCCACGGTATCCGCAATCCCGATCATGATCAGACGCGCTTTAGCATGATGCCCGCTTTTGGGCGGGATGGGATTTTGACGGCTGGCCAGGTACAGGATGTGGTGAGTCATGTTCGCGTGCTGTCGGGCGAGGAAAAGCCCAGCCAATCGTCGCTGCGCGGGGCCGAGGTTTTTGCCGCCAATTGCACGGTCTGCCATGGCAATGATGGCAATGGACTGCGCGCCCAGGGCGCACCGAACCTGACCGACGCAATCTGGCTTTATGGCAAGGATCGCGTGGCCCTGACCACCACGATCACCAACAGTCGCCAAGGCGTGATGCCGCGCTGGGGCCATCGTCTGGACCCGGTAACCATCAAGATGCTGGCCGCCTATGTCCACGCGCTGGGCGGCGGCGAGGCGAGCCCGGTTGCTGCCGATCCGA
>JBGSTI010000434.1:0-3316 GCA_041736605.1 Sphingomonadaceae bacterium | reverse complement strand
GCGCGCCGGATCAGCGGCCAGCCAGCCCTCGATCAGCTGTTTTTTCGCATCGCCATAGCAATTGGGACCATCCAGTTTGCAGCGCCAGCGGCCATCGGGGCCAATCGCTAGATCGGTGGCGATCACGCTGTCAAAACCCAGATGCTGCGCCATCGCGTCGACATAAAGCCGCAGCGATGCGGTGGCCAGCACCAGATGACAGCCATCGGTGCGATCCTGTGCGATCCGCGCGATCATCCCATCAAAGCAACCGTCCTTCACTTGCGCGCGCGCAAAGCTCTGCACCACCGGCTCCAGCGCGGCGCGATCAAAATCACGGCCCAGCACCAAGGCAAGATTGCGCGCCTTCAAACGGCCCCGGTCCAGTATGCGCAGGCCATAAAGTGCGCCATTCACCGCCATCATCGGCATCAGCAACCAGCGCCAGATGGGTGCATGATTCGCCAGCACATGCCGCAGAAACGGCACGAAACTGGCCTTGCGGGTGACCGTTTTGTCCATATCGTAAATGGCGATTTTCATGGGTCCGCTCATGGCAGCAACCGCGCGCCGGGGGAAGGGGGCGCGCTCTAGTGCTTGAGCTTTGCGCGATAATCGCCCATTGCTTGGGCATATGGACGGCTGGGCCAATTTTGATGTGCGCGATGATGGCGCGGGCGGGCAGATACTTTGCCTTACCGGACGGCTGACGCTGGCGTGCCTCGGCGATCTGCCACAGCGGCTGGAGCGTGAAGCAGGCCCATTCAGCGCCGTTGATCTGACCGACCTTGAAGACATTGATACTGTCGGCGCATGGCTGGCCTATCGGCTGGGCCGTGATTTTGCTGTGCCGGTCACTGGGGCCGATAGTGACGCACGCCGCCTGATGGAGGCGGTGCGCAAGGGCGATGTTGATGCGCCCTATGACCCGGCATGGCGTAATCCGCTGCTTGCTGCCTTTGATCTGGTGGGCCGGGCGATGGGCCTGTTATGGGCCAATATCGTCGGCACATTGAGCTTTCTGGGCGCGATCCTGATCGCGTTTTTCTCGGTCATTCGTCATCCGCGCCGGTTCCGGTTCAAGGCTTTGGTGCGCCAGATTGAAATGGTTGGCGTCAGTTCGCTGGGCATTGTCGGCCTGATGAGCTTTCTGATCGGTATCGTCATTGCGCAACAAGGCGCTGTCCAGCTGCGCCAATTTGGGGCTGAGGTGTTCACCGTCAATCTGGTTGGTCGCCTGACCTTGCGCGAGCTGGGCGTGCTGATGACGGCCATCATGGTGGCGGGCCGGTCTGGCTCAGCCTTTGCCGCACAGATCGGCACGATGAAGCTGACCGAAGAAATCGATGCGATGCGCACCATCGGCGTTAATCCGGTCGAGGCCTTGGTGCTGCCGCGCATCTTGGCCGCCGTGCTGATGATGCCACTTTTGGGCTTTTACGCCGCGATCATGGCCATAATCGGCGGCGCGGTGCTCTCCGCGCTGACGCTCGATATTCCGTTCTTCACATTCCTGTCGCGCATTCAGGAAGTGGTGCCGATGCACGATCTGTGGGTTGGCCTGATCAAGGCGCCTGTATTTGGCATGATCATCGCCATGACCGGCTGTTTTCAGGGGATGCAGGTATCGGGCAATTCCGAAGAAGTCGGCCTGCGCACCACGGCGGCGGTGGTGCAGGCGATTTTCCTCGTCATCGTGCTGGATGCGTTTTTCGCGGTGTTCTTCACCGAAATCGGTTGGGGTTGATCGCGATGACAGATACCAGCGAACCCGCCATCCGCATCCAAGGATTGTGCAACCGTTTCGGCAGCCAGATCATTCATGATGATCTGTCGCTGGATGTGCGGCGCGGCGAGATTCTGGGCGTTGTTGGCGGATCGGGCACGGGCAAATCGGTGCTGATGCGTTCGGTCATCGGGCTGCAACGTCCGCAGGCCGGGCATATCGATGTGCTGGGCACATCGGTGCTTGATGATTCGGGGCTGACCGATGCCGCCGCCGCTGGCTTGCGCGCCCGATGGGGCGTGTTGTTTCAGGGCGGCGCGCTGTTTTCCACGTTGACCGTCGCGGAAAATGTCGAAGTGCCGCTGAAAGAATTTTACCCGCATCTGGGCAAGCAATTGCGCCGCGAAATCGCGCGCTATAAAATTGCGCTGTCGGGCCTGCCACCTGAGGCGGCCAGCAAATATCCATCCGAACTGTCGGGCGGGATGCGCAAGCGCGCCGGGATTGCCCGCGCGCTGGCGCTTGATCCCGAATTGCTGTTTCTGGACGAACCGACCGCCGGGCTTGATCCTATTGGCGCGGCCGCCTTTGATGATCTGATCGAGGAATTGCAGGAAACATTGGGCCTTACCGTGTTTTTGATTACCCATGATCTGGATACGATCCACGAAATCTGTGACCGGGTGGCGGTATTGGCCGACCATCAGGTGATTGCCGTTGGCACGATCGACGAGCTGCTGGCTACCGATCACCCGTGGATTCGCGAATATTTTGGTGGCCCGCGCGGACGGGCGGCGGGCGCTGCGCATCAGGGCAAAATACCGGCATAGCCTAACGGCCTTGCGCCGAAGGCCGAATGGAGCCAAGAACAGGGCAATGGAAACACGGGCTAATCATATCTGGGTGGGTGCCATCACCATGCTGCTGCTGGCGGGGCTGGCGGCCTTTGCCATGTGGCTTGCGGGTATGAATGAAGCGCGGCAGAGCGAATATGATATTTTCTTCAAGCAATCGGTGAACGGCCTGTCGCGTGGATCGAATGTCGGCTTTTCCGGCGTGCCCGTGGGTCAGGTCGAAGAAATCGCCCTGTGGAAGAAAGATCCCGAATTTGTCCGCGTGCGGATCAGCGTCAATTCCGATGTGCCCATCCTGCAAGGCACCACCGCCACGATCCTGAGCAGCTTTACCGGCCCGTCCGAAGTGCAGCTGGATGGCGCGATCAAGGGCGCGCCGCCGATTAGCGACAAAGGGCCTGCTGGCGTTCCGGTGATCCCGACCAAGCCCGGTGCACTAGGCGAATTGCTCAACAACGCGCCTTTGCTGCTGGAACGGCTGGGCACGTTGACCGACCGGCTGACGTCCACCCTGTCTGACAAGAATCAGGAATCAATCGAGGGCATCCTTGCCAATACCGACCGGCTGACCGGATCGCTGGCCGATCAGGCCCCGCAAGTATCGGTAACCTTGGCCGAATTGCGCACCACCTTGGCCAAGGCGTCGGTGGCGCTGGATGAATTTGCCAAAGTGGCGGGATCGGCAGACCGGCTGGTCAATGAAGACGGCAAAGCAATCGCCACCGATCTGCGCGCCACATTGGCATCGGCGCGGGCC
>JBGSTI010000401.1:0-2821 GCA_041736605.1 Sphingomonadaceae bacterium | reverse complement strand
AACTCCCAATACGCCCGCAGGTTGGCATAGGCGGGCTTGCCATTCACAGTGAACATATAGCCGATCTGCGGGCCAATCGATGCGACGCTGGATTTCATTCCATCTGTCACCGCGTAGGGGCTGCTGTCACCCGATAGCTGGCCATAGACATAGCCGACGAGACCGACCTGCCAATGTTGGTTCAGCATCTGCGATGCGGCCCAATCAAGGTGAATATCCATGCCGTTCTGGTAGTTTGTATCGGGGTATTCCAAGTTGTAGGTAACGCCCATCACGGCCGAAAACTCGTGCCCCTTCTTTTCGTCGAAATAGGTATAGCCGCCGCCGGCGTCGATGGCCCCATGGCCAAGGCCAATGTTTGACAAACGATTGGGATCATAGTCACCCACCGGGATATCGCCGGTCACATAGGTCATCCAGTTGTCGTTGCCCTTGTTCCAGGCAACGCTTGCAATCGGATAGAGATCGGTAAAGCCACTTATGCTGTCGCTGCGATTTAGCTCGCTCGTAAGTCCAGTCACCGAAATGTCCGCTTCGGTGGTGCTCGACCCGCCACCAAACCCCAAACCAAGCGACAACTGCCCGCCCCACAACGGCGCCTTTGGCGCGAATGTCGGCTGCACCAGCACCAAGGCGGCAGATGAGGTCAATCCCGCATTTGCACTGCCGCCACGGGCAAGGTCTTTGCTGGCCGATGCGCTGCCACTGTAAGTATAGGCTTGCACCGGCATTGACCAGCCCGGCGAGCCTGGAACGGCGGCAAAGCTCGCGTATTGGCCGGAAAACCAAAACGCAACGCCGCCTTCGTCGGCACTTGCGGGCAAGGCGAACACGCCCGCAAGAACCAGTGTCATTGGGGCAAGCATCCGATGCCCATGCCGGCCTGAAACATGAATCATCGGTGCTGCCTCCTACTCAATCGCGACCGAAATTCGTCACGTTTGCGGGCGTCGGATTCGGGTGATCCTTCAACGTCGCCTCATATTCAAAGACCGCTTTCAGCGCGGGCTCCATGGCCCAAATAAAATTCCCGCTGACGTTCAAGTCTTCATGGGGATCCATTTCGACGTTGTAGACAGAGGGATAGGACAGATCGACAAGACCAGTGTTCGCGCCGCCCAATTGCTGCTGGCCAGTGCCGGTGAGGATTTCATCCTTGAAATAGATCCGCCACTGCTTCCACCGGGCCGCAACAAGATCAGCGCCGACAAAGCTTAGCAGCGTTTCCCGCGCGCCAACTTCGCTTTCACCGGTCAGAACCTTGGTTTGATCAACGCCGTCGATCGGGCGATCCGTGGGAAGCTTCTGCCCCAGAATGGCCGCGAAGGTTGGCAGGAAATCCATTTCAGAAAACATCGCATAGGATTGCGTGTCGGGCTTCACATGGCCCGGCCAACGAATGAAGGCAAATGTCCGGATGGACCCTTCGGTTGCGGCGCCAAGTCTGCCGCGGAATGGGCCGGAACTGCCCATATCTGGCGCACCCAACGCGCTCCAGTTGCTGAACTCGGGTCCGGTGGGGCCATTGTCCGAGGCAAAGACGACGATGGTATTGTCGTCCACACCAGCGGCTTTCAGAGCGTCAAGAACCTGGCCGACATGATGGTCGCCTTCCATGATCTTGTCGCCATATTGACCGACCCGCGACTTGCCGGCGAAATCCTTCGACGGCAGGTTGGGCGAGTGCCCCATCGAGAACGGCAGATACAGAAAGAACGGCGTCTTGGCCGCGGCCTGCTCTTTGATGAAAGCAATCGAGCGGGCCGTCAGATCGACGTCGATCTCTGCCCGCTCTTCCATCGTGAAGGGTCTTACTTTTTCAAGTGCGCCGCCGGCCTCTTGGGACATGATCCAAGGGCCCTTTTCAATCAGGTCCTTTTCGGGAATGTCGCCAGCACTGTGGGTCAGCGCAACCCCCGGCACGGTTGTTGCATCACTCCATGACGAATTTGGCGGGATGCCGTAGAAGGTGTCAAAGCCATGTGCGGAGGGCAGGCTCTGCGGCTCAATCCCCAGATGCCACTTGCCAAACAACGCGGTGGCATAGCCTGCGTCCTTGAACAGCTGCCCCATCGTATAGGCCGAGCCGGGCAGCGTGTTCGGCGTGCCCGGAATGATGAACAGCGACAGGCCATTGCGGATCGAATACTGGCCCGTCATCAAAGCCGCCCGCGACGGGGTGCACGAAGGTTCCACCAGATATTGCGTCAGCATCAGGCCTTCTTTGGCCAACTGATCCGTGGACGGTGTGGGCATGCCGCGCAGCGCGCCACCACCGTAGGGGCCCATATCGCCATATCCGACGTTATCCGCCAGAATGAACACGACGTTGGGGCGATCTTGCGCTGCAACCGATGATGCGGCCAGCAGGGCCAATCCCAGAGCGCAACTCAGATTCCGTATAATTGGATTCAATTCCAATCCTCCTCAGTTTGTGGGTTCGATTTCCGACAATTGCCAGGATTTGTCGAAGAACGACGGCAGCGGGCTATAAAGTCGCAGGATGGTGAACCAACCCTTGGCCGGATCGGTCTGGATCCAGTTGCCGCGATCCACGCCATCGGGCTGGGTGGGGCTGAACCAGATGGTGGTGGAGCCATCCCCTGCCGCCGTTGCTGCGGGCGAGGGATAGCTTTGCGAACCGGCGCGCGGGTATTTCTGCGGCGTTTGCAGCATGGATCGGGTCTGGTTGTCATAGACGGTCAGCGACCAGAACGCCTTGGCAGGCACGTCCTTCGGCAGCGTGACCTTATAGGTCTTGCTGCCATCCATCTGCACGCCATTGGCATCCAGAAAACCCATCAGATACTGCGAGCCAACG
>JBGSTI010000381.1:0-3782 GCA_041736605.1 Sphingomonadaceae bacterium | reverse complement strand
GGCAGTTTGTTGTGCCCCGGCGAAAGCCGTAGTCCAGTTATCGCACAAAAATCAACCCGCCTGATCGGCCCGTCCAGCGCCATCACCATCCAGATTCTGCGCAACGAAATTCCAGTTGATCGCCGTGTCCAGCACCGCTTGCACATAATCAGGCCGCGCATTCTGATAATCTAGATAATAGGCATGTTCCCATAAATCGATGGTCAGCAGCGGCTTCAGGTCATGCACCACCGGCGTATCGGCGTCGTGTAGCGAGGTAATTTTCAGCGCCTCGCCGTCGAGCACCAGCCACGCCCAGCCGCTGGCAAAATGGCCGACGGCTTCGTCCTTAAAGGTCTTTTTGAAGCCATTGACGCTGCCGAAATCGCGCTCGATCATGCTTGTCAGCTTTTCGGGGATCGCGATGCTATCGTGCGTCAGGCATTGCCAAAAAAAGCTGTGATTCCATGTTTGTGCGGCGTTGTTGAACAGGCCCTTGTCGCCATTGGCACTGGCCGCCGCGATCACGTCCAGCAGCGATTTGCCGGCAAGTTCGGTGTCCTTCACCGCAGCATTGGTCTTGTCGACATAGGCCTTGTGATGCTTGCCATGGTGATAGGCAAAGGTTTCAGCCGACATCAGGTCGCCAAAAGCATCGGGCGCATAGGGAAGATCGGGAAGCTTGAAAGCCATGTTGCTATCCTTTGTGGTGGGGAGGTTTACGCCCTTAAACAATTCGGATGCCACTCGGTTCCCCGCCATCCCTTGCCAAAGGGTAAATTTCTGGCGATATAGGCCGGGATTTCAAGGCGAGGCTTGGGCCAGAGAGGCACAGTTTCCGCGTTGCTAATACAAGCTGCCATTCAGCAGCGATATTCCGGGGGAAACATCCATGGCAAAATTTTTTGGCAATCTTCATCTGGTGCTGGGCGTCGGCCTGGTCGCCGCTTTGGCCGTCATGTTCGGTCATAATGACAGCGTCGTTGTTGACCTGCAAAGTGTGACCCGCTGGTTGCACCTGTTCTTTGGTATCCTGTGGATCGGCCTGCTTTATTATTTCAACTTTGTGCAGATCCCGACCATGCCCAAAATCCCTGACGAGCTGAAACCAGCTGTCGGCAAGCATATCGCCCCTTCGGCTTTGTTCTTTTTCCGCTGGGCCGCTTTGCTGACTGTGGTCACTGGTCTGATCATCGCTTTTGCCGCTGGCTATGGCCATGACGCGCTTACGTTCAAGGGCGAAGGCCAGGTTCGCCTGATCGGTATCGGCATGTGGCTGGCGATCATCATGGCAGCCAATGTGTGGTTCGTGATCTGGCCGAACCAGAAAAAGGCTCTCGGCATTGTCGAAGCCACACCCGAAGCCAAGGCCGCTGCGGCCAAAATGGCAATGATGGCATCGCGCACCAACACATTGCTGTCGCTGCCGATGCTCTACACGATGGTCAGCGCCAATCTGGGCTGATCGCGGGCTGCTTCAAGCAACGCAAAAAGGGCGGTCATCCGATGGGATGGCCGCCCTTTTTCTATTCGGATTAGCCTTCTCCCCTGAACGGGAGAATAAAACTCACTTAACCGTGCCGCGAAATTCCAGGCTGCCCGATTTGCCTGCGGCGATCGGATCCTTGAAGTTCCAGCGCACATGCGTGACATCGCCGGTGCCTGCCTCGCGGCTGATGCTGGCCACGGTGCCATCTTCGCCTGTGGTGTCTTCTGATACTTTCAGGGTTGGCAGGGCAGACATGGCAACCCAGTTCTTGCCGCCATCAATCGATACTTCGGCCCAATCTTCGCGCACATCATCAAAACGCACTGCGGTGTGAACCGGGTTGACCGCGACGAAATTGGTTGCCGCTTCACCGCCCTTGTTCGCCCAATTGAGCGTGATGACCAGCTTGTCGCCGGGAACCACGGTGATCGATTTGGGGTCTTTCAGGCTGGTGGTAACCTTGCCATCCTTGGCCGTTTCGCTGCGTTCGACGAGGATCGCTGATTTCACTTCCATCGCGCTGGGCGCGGCGGCGGCGGCATGCGCCTCGACCTGTGCGACAGCAGCACCGGCGCTGCAAGCAGCAACCAGCGCAAAGGCATAGAAACGGATCGCGGGAAAACCGCTGCGCCGGTTCAAAGGGCTGTTGTTCAAGCGTGCCATGGAAAACTCCAAAAAATAAACCTGTTGAGGCAACGTCATTGTCCGCTGCCGGTGTTAACACTGGTAATGCAATCGTGGTTAACAAGCGGTAAACGCAGCGCCAATTTGGGGGTAATGCAGTGGATTGCCCGCAACGGGCGTACAAAAGCCTCAACTTTGGTCGCAAAATGCCACCCGCCCCTTGATTTTGCAGGCCAGAAAGCGCAGTCCGCCGATCAGCGATTCATCTATCCGCGCAGCATGCTGGTTTGTGCGGGAACGGCCCTTGTCGGGCTGCCCCGCATCCCCCGAACCGGGCCTATGCCGCGCCTTTTCAGGGAGGCAGCTTTATGACCCAGGTTGGACAGGACACACTCGGCACCCGCAGCACTATGACGGTGGGCGGCAAGGATTTCAGCTATTATTCGCTGGCCAAGCTGTCGGAAAAGCTGGGCGACGTGTCGCGCCTGCCCTTCAGCATGAAGGTGCTGCTGGAAAATCTGCTGCGTTTCGAAGATGGCGGCTTCACCGTTTCCACCGATGATATCAAGTCGCTGGTCGATTGGCAGAACAATCCGGTGTCGGAACGCGAAATTCAATATCGCCCCGCCCGCGTGCTTCTTCAGGACTTTACCGGCGTTCCTTGCGTGGTCGATCTGGCCGCGATGCGCGACGCCATTGCCAAGCTGGGCGGTGATACCAGCAAGATCAACCCGCTGGTGCCCGTGCATCTGGTGATCGACCACTCGGTAATGGTGGATGAATTTGGTCATCCCAAGGCGTTCGAACAGAATGTCGAAATCGAATATTATCGCAATGGCGAACGCTATGACTTCCTGAAATGGGGCAGCAAGAGCCTTGATAATTTCAAGGCTGTGCCTCCCGGCACCGGCATTTGCCATCAGGTCAATCTGGAGCATATCGCACAGGCCGTGTGGACGAGCGTAGCGCCCGATGGCGCCACCATCGCCTATCCCGATACCTGTGTCGGCACCGACAGCCACACCACCATGATCAATGGTCTGGGCGTTCTGGGCTGGGGCGTGGGCGGTATCGAGGCAGAGGCCGCGATGCTGGGCCAGCCAGTTTCGATGCTGATCCCCGAAGTCGTTGGCTTCAAGCTGACCGGCTCGCTCAACGAAGGCGTCACCGCCACCGATCTGGTGCTCACCGCAACGCAGATGCTGCGCGCCAAGGGCGTGGTTGGCCGCTTCGTCGAATATTATGGCCCGGGCTTGGCTTCGCTCAGCCTCGCAGACCGCGCGACGCTCGCCAATATGGCCCCCGAATATGGCGCGACCTGCGGCTTCTTTGGCGTGGATGACAAGACGCTGGATTATATGCGCCTGACAGGCCGCGAAGAAGCGCAGATCGAACTGGTCGAAGCTTATGCCAAGGCGCAGGGCCTGTGGATCGATCCGACCGCCGCCGATCCCGTGTTCACCGACACGCTGGAACTCGACATGGGCAGCGTCGTTCCTTCGTTGGCCGGGCCAAAGCGCCCGCAAGACAAGGTCGTGCTGACGCAGGTTGACGACGTGTTCAACGCCGATCTGGCAGGCGTCTACAAGCATGACGGCATCAAGCGCGTCGCCGTGGAAGGCGCATCGCATGACATTGGCGATGGCGACGTTGTCATCGCCGCAATCACCAGCTGCACCAACACGTCGAA
>JBGSTI010000372.1:0-6112 GCA_041736605.1 Sphingomonadaceae bacterium | reverse complement strand
GCGACCACCACGGGCGGGGCCTTGGGCCCACAAGAGCTTAGCATCGCGGCCAAAACCGCCATGACGCTGCCAGCCACCAGACGATGAGAAACAAGCCGCATTTTCGTGCATCCCTTTATTCTTAAACCCGATGATCGGGATTCCCCCGCAATATGCCGGCTTATGCCTTGAGCATGACTGAACGGTGTTTGCGCAGCGATTCATGACGCAAGCGGGGCCGGGTTGCAAGCCCATGGCTGCGCAGCCGGTCATAGAAATAGGCCCGGTTGCCGCTGGGGCAACCAAGCTGGCGACCATGAAAAAGGCCCGGCTGCCATGTGGGCAACCGGGCCAGATTTCTATGCCTACAGGCTATGTGCGATCAGTCGCGGCTGCCGCCCATGAAGCTGAGCAGGAACTGGAACATGTTGATAAAGTCCAGATACAGCGTCAGCGCGCCCATCACGATGGTTTTGCCCATCATGTCGGTGCCGGCCACATAGGCATACATCGACTTGAGCTTTTGCGTGTCATAAGCGGTGAGGCCCGCAAAGATCAGCACGCCAATGGCGCTGATCGCCAGGCTCAAAATGCTCGACTGCAAGAAGATGTTGATCAACATTGCGACGATCAGGCCAATGACGCCCATGGTCAGGAACGTGCCAAGGCCCGACAGATTCTTTTTGGTGGTGTAACCAAACAGGCTGAGACCGGCAAAAGCCGCTGCCGTTGCAAAGAACGTGGTGGCAATCGACACGCCGGTATAGCGCAGGAAGATCGTCGACATCGACAGACCCATCAGCACCGCAAAGCTCCAGAAAAGGATATGCAGCGTGCCAGTGGAAAAGCGGCCCTGACCAAAGCTCATGGCGAAAATGATGGCCAGCGGTGACAGGATGATCAACCAAGCCAGCGGGCCGCCGGTCATTACCGTGGCTGCCATGCCCGATTGAAAGAACATCAGCGCAACAATACCGGTCAGCAACACGGCGCTGGCCATCATGTTATAGATCGACAGCATATATTTGCGAAGGCCAGCGTCGAATGCAACGCTGCGGTCGCCGGTCAGATCGCCCGGCAGGCCGAACCCGGCGCGCGGCGCTCCTTCGGTTCGCGGGTCAGACCAATTTGCCATTTTCAAAACTCCTTTGCCCGGCACTGTTGCCGGATAAACGGAATATCGCGTTGTTCGTTCCCGATTTCAAGCGAATCCGGACCAAAATTTTCCGATTTTTGGTAAATCAGGTCTTACCGGTTGAAATGCCGCCAAATCAGGGGTTTCGGCTTAAGCCGTCAATCGCGGCCCAGCGGGTTATCATCGGCGGCAGGCGGCGGGCGCTCTGGTGCGTCATCCCGCCCAGCGCGATTACAGGCGCTATGGAATGCCGGGCCAAGGCGGCAAGCTTTAGCGGCCCCAAAGTCCGCCCCCCGGGATGGCTGCGGGTGGCAAAGACAGGCGAAATCATCACCGCGTCGGCCCCTGCCAAGCGCGCCTGAGCCAGCTCGTGCATGTGGTGCACAGTGGCGATGCGGATCAGGCCGGGGTAGGGGCGGCCCAGCTTTGCCGGTGCGCCATAAATGCCATCGGCCTGCCATTGGCGCGCGCGGGCTGCCCGGCCAGACAAGATCACCAAGTGCCCATGACGCCGGGCCAATCGCTGAACATCGCGAAACGCCGCGCGCCGGGCCGCTTCGTCCAGATGATAATGCCGAAACACAATGGCCGATCCGCGCGGCAATCGCCGGATTGCGGCGTCCAGCCCGGCTTCGGTGCGCTGATCGGTCAACAGCCACAGGCGAGGGATAGGCGTGTTTCGCATTGCCCCCCTATAGGGCGGCGTTATAGGGGCTGGCCATGACCAATTCCGCATTTCACGACGCCGAGTCCACCCTGTCGCCGCTTGCATCGGTGCGCCGCCGCATTGACGCCGCATGCCAAATCGCCCGACGCAAGCCCGATACGGTGGGCCTGATCGCTATCAGCAAGACCCGCGATGCCGACGCCATCCGCCCGCTGATTGCCGACGGACAAAGGCTGTTCGGCGAAAACCGCGTGCAAGAGGCGCAGGCGAAATGGCCCGAATTGCTGGCCGAAACGCCGGGGCTGGAACTGCATTTGGTGGGCCAGTTACAATCGAACAAGGCAGAGGATGCCGTGGCGCTGTTTAATGCCATTCACAGCGTAGATCGTCCGTCCTTGGTGACCGCGCTGGCGCGCGCGATGGACAAGGCAGGCCGTCGCCCCGCCTGTTTCATACAGGTGAATATCGGTGCGGAGGAACAAAAGGGCGGCTGCGCGCTGGCCGATCTGCCCGGCTTGCTGGATCAGGCGCGTGGCGCGGACTTGCCGGTTGCGGGCCTGATGTGCGTGCCGCCGGTGGGCGTTGAGGCCGCGCCCTATTTTGCGCTTCTGGCAAAGATCGCGGGCGACCATGGGCTTTCCGGCCTGTCGATGGGCATGTCGGACGATTTCGAAACCGCGGTGCAATTGGGCGCAACCTATGTGCGCGTCGGCTCGGCCTTGTTCGGGCCACGCGGATGAGCGCATCTCTGCCCCTGCGCCCCACCGCGATCATATTCGATTTCGATGGCGTGGTGATCGACAGCGAATATGCGATGAATGTGGTTTTGGCCGATGCGCTGACCGCCATGGGCCATCCGCACAGCGCGGCTGAATGCATGACGCATTATATGGGCCTTGCCGATCATGCGTTCGTTGCCGCCATTGAGGCGCGGATCTGGCGGACATTACCATCCGATTGGCTGGATGGCTGGCGCGAGGATGAAGACGCGCGGATTGCCGCCGGGATGCCGGCAGTTGACGGCGCGATTGATTACATCCTGTCGCTGCCAGATGACTTGCCGCTGGCCGTGGCGTCTTCCAGTTCGAGCAACTGGATCAATGGCCATCTGGCGGCGCATGGATTGGCGCACCGCTTTGGCGCGCACATCTATTCGGGGCGCGAACATGTGACACGCGGCAAGCCTGCGCCCGACATCTATCTGCACGCTGCCGCGCAATTGGGCGTGGGGATCGAACAGGCGCTGATCATCGAAGATTCGCCGGTGGGCGTTACCGGGGCCTTGGCATCGGGCGCAGCGGTGATTGGCCTGTGCGCCGGGCGGCACTGCGATACAGCGCATGGCGCGCGGCTGACCGAAACGGGCGTAGCGCATGTGGCAGAGGATTATGCTGCACTGGCGCGGATGATTGCGCTCTAAAGCAGCCCGCGTTCCACCAGATCGGCCTCTAACAGGCCTGCATCCGTAAAGTGGTGCACATGAAAGCCCAGATCGCGCGCGCTGGCGATATTGGCTTCATTATCATCGATGAACAGGCTTTGCCCCGGTTCTACGCCGAAACGATTCGCGGCGAGGCGGAAGATTGCGGCATCGGGCTTCAACATCTTTTCCGCGCCCGACACCACTATGTCGCCCATATAGTCCAGGATCGGCGCAGTGGGGCGGAACATCGCCCAGAATTCGGTGCCGAAATTGGTGATCGAAAATTGCGGCACATTGCGCGCGGCCAGCCGGCGGACCAGATCGTGGGTGCCTGCAATAGGGCCGGGAATCGTCTCCAGCCAATGGGGCGCATAGGCCTCAATCAAATCGCGCTCGTCCGGAAACTGCGCCACCAGTTCGGGCACCATTTCGGCCAGCGGTCGCCCGGCATCATGCTGAAAATGCCAGTCCAGCGTCACGACATTGTTCAGGAACCAATCGAGCCGCGCCGGATCGGCAATCCGTTTTTCATACAAAAAGCGCGGATCCCATTGATAGAGCACCCGGCCAATATCCCAGATCACG
Source organism: Sphingomonadaceae bacterium (assembly GCA_041736605.1). Taxonomy (GTDB): domain Bacteria; phylum Pseudomonadota; class Alphaproteobacteria; order Sphingomonadales; family Sphingomonadaceae; genus JBGSTI01. The sequence continues at coordinate 2,323 of JBGSTI010000372.1, read as the reverse complement.
GTATCGGCAGTCTTGTCAGCCATGGCAAATCCTCACGCGAAACGCAGACACAGAAAAACGCCGCCTGATCTGCTCAGACGGCGTCCTGTTCGGTTGAGGCGGGGACAGGCCATGCCGTCCCGCGCACCAATCAGCCCTGGCGGGCTTTGAACCGGCGGTTGGTCTTGTTGATCACATAAGTGCGGCCGCGACGGCGAATCACGCGGTTATCGCGGTGACGGTCCTTGAGCGACTTCAGCGAGTTGCGAATCTTCATGATGCTCGTTCCAAATACCAGCCAGCGCCCCAATGAGAGCCAGCCCAAAATGCCGGAAACCGGGTTAAAGCCTGAGCGGCCCGCCGAGTTCCATCGAAATTGCGAGCCACCCCTCTATGGACCATGCCCGCCAAAGTCAAGCGTATGCGCGGCAATTTGCCCGCCCAAATCGCATAAACATGCTTGGCATATGGCGCGCAGACGTTAAGGCCCGTCCATCATGACCGAACCAGCAACCAGCCCCGAAAATCAGCCCCTGATGCCGCAACGCAAGCCATGGATTGAGGCGATCCATGCCTATGTGCCCGGAAAATCGGGCATCGATAATGGCAAGCCGGTGCTGAAATTGTCAGCCAATGAAAACCCCAATGGATGCAGCAAGCTGGCCAAAGCTGCCTTGGCCGAATCGGCAAGCCGCAATCCCGCGCTCTATCCCGATCCCGAATCGCGGGCTTTGCGGGAGCGGCTGGCGGCATTGCATGGGCTGGATGCGGACCGCATCGTGTGTGGCACGGGCTCTGACGAATTGCTCAATCTGGCGGCGCAAGGCTATGCCGGGCCGGGCGATGACGTGCTGTACATGCGCTATGGTTTTGCCGTGTACGACATTGCTGCACGGCGCTGCGGCGCGACCCCCGTTGTGGTGCCCGACCGTGATTATGGCACCGATGCCGATGCGCTGATAGCGGCGATCACGCCCCAAACCCGCGTCATATTCCTTGCCAATCCCAATAACCCCACCGGCACCTTGGCCAGCGCGACGGATATTGCGCGCATCCATGCCGCAATCCCTACCGATGTGTTGTTGGTTCTCGATCAGGCTTATGCCGAATATCTGAGTGCAGACCAGCGCGATGACGGGCTGGCGATGGCCCGCACGCATGACAATGTGCTGGTCACCCGAACCTTTTCCAAGATTTACGGACTGGCGAGCGAGCGCATTGGCTGGGCCACCAGCGCGCCGCACATCATCGATACGCTCAACCGCATTCGCGGGCCGTTTAACGTGACCTTGAGCGGACAGGCAGCTGCCCTTGCGGCCTTGGACGATCAGGACTTCGTCGAGCAAGCGGCGCGCGACAACCGGCACGTGCGTGATTGGTTCAATGGCGAAATTGCCAGCCTGTCCAATCACGGCTTGCGCGCCGTGCCCAGCGCCGCCAATTTCGTGCTGGTGCTGTTTGAAGGCCAAGTGCAGGCGGGCGATGCCTATGCCGCTTTGGCCGATGCGGGCTATATCGTGCGCTGGCTGCCGGGCCAGGGGCTGGGCCATGGCCTGCGCATTACCATGGGCACTATGGCGCAGATGCAGGGCCTGATGACCGCGTTGCGTACCATTTTGGCAGACAAGGCATGACGTTGGAACCGGTAGCAATTGCGCCGTTTGAACGGATTGCGGTCATCGGGCTGGGCCTGATCGGATCATCGGTGGCGCGCGCGGTGCGCGAGGCTTTGCCGCAAATGGCGATCAGTGCCTTTGACGCCAGCGAGATGGTGCGGGCGCGGGCCGTGGAACTGAAACTGGCGGATCAGGTGAGCGATACTATTGCCGACGCTGTCGCCGATGCTGACCTTATCATGCTATGTGTACCAGTGGGCGCGATGGAGTCCGTGGGCCTCGCCGTGGCTCCGCATCTACGCGCCGATGCGGTGATCAGCGATGTCGGCAGTTGCAAGGCCAGCGTGCTGGCGGCGCTGGAAAGCGCATTGCCCAGCCACACAATCATCCCCGCGCATCCGGTGGCGGGCACCGAGCAAAGCGGGCCGGACGCTGGCTTTTCCAGCCTGTTTCGTCAGCGTTGGTGCATCATCACGCCGCCCGAAGGGGCCGCCATCGCCGCGGTTCAGCGCATCACCCAATTCTGGGAAGCGCTGGGCGCGGATGTGGAATTGATGGACGCGCGCCATCATGATCTGGTGCTGGCCGTCACTAGCCATTTGCCGCACCTGATCGCTTATACCATCGTTGGCACCGCCTCTGATCTGGAAGGCGTCACCCAATCGGAAGTGATCAAATATTCCGCCGGTGGTTTCCGCGATTTCACCCGCATCGCCGCCAGTGATCCA
>JBGSTI010000351.1:0-2983 GCA_041736605.1 Sphingomonadaceae bacterium | reverse complement strand
CGCCAAGGCGCGCGGCTGGACCATCTGGCGCGCCGATGATGCCTGATCAACCGAACACCTCATTACGAATCGAGCTTGGGGCGATGGCGCGCCTGTCCTTGCCGCTGGTCGTTGCCAATCTGCTACAAATGGCGGTCTATGCCGTTGACGTGATTTTTATCGCGCGATTGGGTGAGATACCGCTCGCCGCCTCATCGCTGGGCATTGCGCTGTTTGGGCTGTTGATCTGGTCCGGTACCGCCATGATCGGGGCCGTCGCGCCCTTAATCTCGGCAGAGCTGGGCCGCAAACGCCACAGCGTGCGCGAAGTGCGCCGCACGATGCGCATGGGGCTATGGCTCAGCATGCTCGTTGGCGGATTTGCCATGCTGGTCTGTCATTTCGGTGAGGAACTGATCCTGCTCACCGGTCAGCGCCCGATCATTGCGCAACAGGCCGGGCTGTTTCTCGACGTGCTGAAATGGGCATGCATTCCGATGATCGTATCGGCGCTGTTTCGGATATTCGTCTCGGCTTTAGACCGCGCTTCGATTGGCACGTTCATCACTCTGCTGGCGCTGGCGGTGAACTGCCTTGGCAATTGGCTGCTGGTATTTGGCAATGCCGGATTTCCGGCGATGGGCCTGACGGGTTCGGCGATTTCCAGCATTTTGACTGCGCTGGCAATGCTGGGCGCGTATCTGATCATCATCCTGCGCGACCGCCGCCTGCGTCGTTATCGCCTGTTTGGGCGCTGGTGGCGGCCCGAATGGTCGCGGTTCAAGGATCTGATCCTGATCGGTACGCCCATTGGCATCACCATCTTGGCCGAGGCTGGCCTGTTCAACGGCGCAGCGTTCCTGATGGGACGCATCGGCCCGACCGAACTGGCAGCGCACACCGTGACGTTGCAACTGGCGGCCTTTGCCTTTCAGGTGCCCTTTGGTGTGGCCCAGGCCGCCACCATCCGCGTTGGCTATCATTTCGGCGCAGGCGATACCGCCGCCATTGGCCGCGCCGGGCAAGCCGCCTTGCTGCTGGGCATTGGCTTCATGGTGTTAACGGCGGGCAGCATGATTGTCGCGCCGCGTTTGCTGCTATCGCTCTATGTCGATCCCGATGCCGCGGCCAATGCGGCATTGATGGCCTTTGCGCTGCAATATCTGCTGGTCGCCGCAGCGTTTCAGTTGCTCGATGGCGCGCAGGCGGTGGGCCAAGGCCTATTGCGCGGCCTTCAAGACACCTCCATCCCGATGCGCATTGCGCTGTTCGGCTATTGGGTGCCGGGAATGCTGACGTGCGTAGGGCTGGCCTTCTATACGCCGCTGGAAGGCTTGGGCGTATGGATCGGTCTGGCCGTGGGTCTGGCGGTTGTCGCCACGCTCATGCTGTGGCGCTGGTCGCGGCGGGCGGAACTGGGGCTGGTGCCTGCCTGAATTGCTTGAAGCCAAGACAGAAAGCTACATTCCGGAACCTATGATAATCCCAATCAATCGTCATTGCGAGGCCGCAGGCCGTGGCAATCCAGACTGTTGCGCACTGACGCTCTGGATTGCCGCGCTTCGCTCGCAATGACGAATAGCAACAATCCAATGTCACCCGATCTAATCCAGTTTCCTCAATCGCTCTTCGACTTGTTTCAATAGAGCTTCTAACCAAGCCTTTCCCGCATTTGGCTTGAACGCCTCTATGGGGATATGCGCTTTCGCGCTGTTGCAGGGTTTGCATGCCAGAACGAGATTCTGGACACTTTCGCCACCATTCAGCTTCTGTGGTTCGACATGATCAACCGTCATGGCATCAGCCTTGAGACCTTTATTGCAGTAAAAACAGGTGCCGCCATGAATAGCGAACGCCTTGCGCAATGCCTTGTCAGCGCCCCATGGGCCACCTTGCTGCCCGGCAACCGAGTAAAGAGGAACTTTGCCGTTGGTCCGGATGAACACTATGGCACGGTAAGGCAGGCCGCTGATGCACGGGCGCGCGGCATTTTCGATCTTTTCAGCAACTTGTTTCGGTGAGGTCACGGTCATGTAGTGAGCCTACCGGTCGCGATTTACGATTGGGTAAAAGCCAAAAATTTCCCCACACGAATCCTTGACGCTGGGTGAATAGACGCCATATGGGCACTGTTAGCACTCGCTATGCATGAGTGCTAACAGGCAAATTTCCACTTTCACAAACTGAAAGGTTCACACCCATGTCATTCCGTCCTCTGCACGATCGCGTGCTCGTCAAGCGTATCGAAGCTGAAGAAAAAACCGCTGGCGGCATCATCATCCCCGATAGCGCCAAGGAAAAGCCCAGCGAAGGCGAAATCATCGCCGTGGGTGAAGGCGCCCGTGACGAAGCCGGTGCGCGCATCGCGCTCGACGTCAAGGTTGGCGACAAGATCCTGTTCGGCAAATGGTCGGGCACCGAAGTGAAGGTGAACGGCGAAGACCTGATCATCATGAAGGAATCGGACATTTTCGGCATTATCGGCTGATCTATCCGCTTTTCCGATCCCAATTTCGCCCCCGGTTCCGCCGGGCGGCATTATCCAATGAAGGACTAACATCATGGCAGCAAAAGACGTAAAATTCGGTCGTGACGCGCGCGAACGCATCCTGCGCGGCGTCGACATTCTGGCCGACGCCGTCAAGGTAACGCTTGGCCCCAAGGGCCGCAATGTCGTGATCGACAAGAGCTTTGGCGCACCCCGCATCACCAAGGACGGTGTTTCAGTAGCCAAGGAAATCGAACTGAAGGACAAGTTCGAAAACATGGGCGCCCAGATGCTGCGCGAAGTAGCATCGAAGGCCAATGACGCGGCTGGCGACGGCACCACCACCGCTACCGTTCTGGCCCAGGCCATTGTGCGCGAAGGCATGAAGTCGGTTGCCGCTGGCATGAACCCGATGGATCTGAAGCGCGGCATCGATCAGGCCGTGTTGGCCGTGGTCGCCGACCTCAAGAGCCGTTCAAAGGACGTCTCGGACAGCTCGGAAATCGCGCAAGTCGG
>JBGSTI010000083.1:0-1797 GCA_041736605.1 Sphingomonadaceae bacterium | reverse complement strand
GCCTGAACGGCGTCATTGGCGCGGCCATCCTCTGGCACGGCGCGGACATGGGCTAGCAGCACCGGCTTGCCATCGATTCCTCCCAGTGCCAGCGATTCTTGCCGCGCATTGGGCGTCGCACGCACGCAGACCAGGCCATCATCGCGGATCAGCGCGCGGATCGCTTCGGACGGCGGCAGGGCAGGGCGAGGGCGCGCCATCCGGCATCAGCCCCGTGCGGCTATCATATCCGCCATCGCCACCAGATCGCGGGCGGAATCGCGGTGGAGCAATTCGGTCATCTTGCCATTGACCTTCAGCACGCCCCTGCCCTGATTGGCGGGATCATCGAACGCCGCGATGATATCGCGCGCCTGCGCCAGCGCCGCTGCATCGGGGGCGAATATGCGGTTCGCGGCCTCCAGTTGCGATGGGTGAATTAGCGTCTTGCCATCAAAGCCGAAAATCCGCGCCTGTTCGCACTCCGCCTCCAGCGCCGCCGTGTTGCCGATATCGTTGAACACACCGTCGAACACGATCAGACCATTGGCGCGGGCGGCGGCGACGGCGAGCGCCATGAACGGTTGAAAAGCCTGCCGGTCCGGCGTGGCAATGGCGCGCATATCCTTGGCCAGATCGTTCCAGCCCATGACAAATCCAGACAAATTGGTGGTCTTTGCCATGGCGGCGATAGAGGCGATGTTGAGCACGGCCAGCGGGGTTTCGATCATCACCCACAAGGCAGGAATATCGCGGCATAGCGCGCAATCGGTCATCCAGTCATGGATTTTGGCGATGTCTTCGGCGCTGTTCACTTTGGGCACCAAAATGGCATCAGGATCGGCATTGATGGCGGCGTCCAGATCATCGCCGCCCCATGGCGTCGACAGCGCATTGATGCGGATGATTGTCTCGCGTTGGCCAAATCCCTCATGCTCCACCGCCGCGCAAACTGCGGCGCGCGCTTCAAGCTTGGCATCGGGCAGCACCGCGTCTTCCAGATCCAGGATCAGGCAATCCGCATCCAAAGTGCGCGCCTTTTCAAGCGCCCTGGCATTGGCACCGGGCATATACAGGGCGGAGCGGCGCGGGCGTTTGGTGATGGGCAACATGGGCGGTCTTGTGCCCAAGCATTTTTGAATTGGCAAGGTGGACGCCCACCCCGCTGCGACTAACAAGCAAGCTTGTAAGTCTCGCTGCCCCTCCCGCAAGCGGGAGGGGATTCTAAATTCTCCCCTCCCGCTTGGCCAAGGGGCCGGGGGTGGGCCAGCAGCTTATCCCCAATCAAAAAGGGCGGGAATCGCGTCCCGCCCTTTCGTCAATTCACAGCCGAAAGCGATCAGTCGCCTTCGCCGGGTTCTGCCGAGAACAGCTTTTCAAACTTTCCTTCGACGCCCTTATGCTCGTCGGCATCGGCGGGCGAATCTTTCTTCACCGTGATGTTCGGCCATTCCGCCGAGAATTTGGCGTTCAGTTCCAGCCATTGTTCCAGACCGCTTTCGGTATCGGGCAGGATCGCTTCGGCGGGGCATTCGGGCTCACACACGCCGCAATCGATGCATTCGCTGGGGTTGATGACCAGCATGTTTTCGCCTTCATAGAAGCAGTCCACCGGGCATACTTCAACGCAGTCCATATATTTGCAACGGATACAGGCGTCGGTGACAACATAGGTCATTTCAATCATTCCCCTGAATTTGGGTGCCCCATTCACTGGAGCGTTGGTGCTTATGAAAGGTTAGCTATGGAACAGTTATCGTTCCGTCAAGCACCGGATGCGTCAATGATGCGATAACAGGCTTGTGCCTCTGATGCGGG
>JBGSTI010000154.1:0-2145 GCA_041736605.1 Sphingomonadaceae bacterium | reverse complement strand
GCCACGCCCTCGAACAGGTCCGCGAGATGAAACTGCATAACCATCTCAATACACAGCCGCAGGATTTTTCGCGTTCGGGCTGCCCAGCATCTCGCGATAGGATGGGCGGTCATTGCCCCGATCAGTCACGCCCAATTCTTTGGCGATCTCGGCGGCGATCAGCGTCTGGCCTGACAGCGCATCGCGGTTCGCTGCCTTATCGACCGCATCCACGACATGCGCGGTAAATTCCGGGTTCTCGGCTGTCTCGATAAAGCCTTCATATTGCTCAGGATTGGTTTCTTTGGCGATCAACGATCGTTCCGTGATCAGCGGCCCCATCCAGATCGACACGGCAATAACGCCGGTGCCGCGCAGGTCATGCTCCATGTCATGGGCGAATTTGTCGATGCCCGCCTTTTGCGCGCCATAAGCCGGGCCATGCATGTAACAGGAGCCGCCGAATGACGAACCAAAGGCGATGACTCCGCTGCCCTGCGGCACCATGATACGCGCCGCGTGCCAGCTGGCGACATAGGCCGATCGTAGGCCGACATCGAGAATTTTGGCCGCATCAAGATCCTTTTCCCAAAAGGGCTTTTTCTCGATCAGCTGGGAATGGATATAGGTGGCATTGTTGAAGCAGATGTCGAGACGACCCTGTTCGGCCATAATCTGTTCGAACAACGCGGCAACCTGCGCATCGTCACCATGGTCACACAAAACGGCAATGCCCTTACCGCCTGCTTTTGTCACTTCGGCAGCAGTTTCCGCCACGGTTCCCGGCAACACTGAGCCGTCCCATCCCTTGGCCGAACCCGGCTGCGAGGTGCGACCGGTGACATAGACAGTATAACCCAGTTCGCCAAAGCCGCGCGCGATGCCGCGACCGGCTCCCCGGCTGGCACCAGTCACCAGTGCAATCTTGCTGTCAGCCATCAAACTCCCCTAAATGATTCGGGCTTTTGCCCTTTACGGCAACCTTATGCCATGTTTTGCGGATTTCAAAACATGTTTCTCTACGCATTATGCGTCATATATCGATAGAATCAATCGTTTCGCGAATTTTCGGGCAATGCGTATTCATATTGCCCGGTCGGCATCACATCGATGGTGCCCGGCAGGATGAAGCGATCACAGCTTGCCATCATTCGTGCCAGATTGGCATGAAATCTTGCCGAATCGCCCTTAGCATCAAAGAAGACGAGCGGATCGGTAAGCGCGGCTTCAGGGAAGCCTTCCTCGACAATCGCCACCACATCGGCCCCGTCATGGCCCAATGGATGCAGCACGCGGTTCTGGACATATAGAAAAGTCGACTGCGTCTCGACGGCAACCGCCGTGTGCTGACCCTGCCACGCTTCGAGCCAATCATCATAGGGCATCGCCGGGGGGCGTCGCAGCATGGCAATCTGTGCCCAGCCATCGGCCCGCTCACCACAAGGGCGCTTGTCGGCGGCACGGTCCAGCACCACCCGTTCGTCTACCGCCCAACCCGCCCAGCGACTGGCATGATTGCCAACCACCAGCGCCAGCGAATCTAGCGACACCGCCTTGCCCTCGTCAAACCACAGCTGGACAATGGCATCGGGCAAGGCCCCTTCATGCACCTGGCGCAGCGCAGCGCCCCTAGCCGCCATGGCATCGGGCAGGTTGAGGCGGACCTGCCCGGCACCAAGGGCCATCAAAGCGGTCGGCAGTTCATCTCTTAACTGCTCCTGCCACTCAGCGGGGCACGCGCCCTGTGCTGCCCATAAGGCAATGATCCACTTCACCATCGATCGATCCTCAATCAAAATTGGCCTGGCCGCCATCCAGCGGAATCGTCGCGCCGGTCAGATAGGCCATGTCATCACTGCACAGGGCAGCGACGGCCCGGCCGACATCTTCTTCCAACCGGCCAATGCGGCCGAGCGGTATCGTGCGGAAAAAGGCTTCGGCTTCTTGCGGGTTCTTTTCCGCCCACCATTTCAGGCCGGGCGATTCGGCATGGGGCGCGACCGTCAGCACGCGAATGCCGTCACCGCCCCATTCGGCAGCGGCAGCGCGAGTCAAGGACCGGATTGCCTGCTTCACCGCCGCATAGGTGCCATAGCCTGCCATGTCCCAACGCACGCCAACAGAGGAGGCCAGGTTGATGATTGTACCGCCGCCCTGCGCCTTCAT
>JBGSTI010000149.1:0-14823 GCA_041736605.1 Sphingomonadaceae bacterium | reverse complement strand
TCGCGCTGCGCCGTCACATCAGAGCCGACGCCACGGAACCCGGCAAAAGTGCCTGTCTCATCCAGCTTGGGCGAGTCAGATAGTTCACACCAGCGGAATTGACCGCCCACGCACACCCGCACCAGCAGGTTTGAGAAACTGTCGCGGCGCATCAGCCGTTCGGTCAATTCGTGCAGGCTGGAATCGAGTTCACCAGTTGACCAGGCGTCGCCTGCGATCAGTTCGATGAACGATTTGCCCTCTAATTCTGCGGCTTCGATGCCCATGGCATAGGCAAAGCGCGGCGACACGTGGCGCACCCGGCGTGACGAATCGATCTGCCACAACCAGTCTGCACCGCTATCTTCAAATTCGCGCAGCAACAGGCTGACAACTTCATCTTTTTCAGCAAGGCCGATATCCGAAATCTTGCCGCTTACATAATTCTGGACAATCTGAACCACGGCCATGGCCAGTACCGAGCTGAGGATCAGCACCGTCGCCATCAGGCCAAATTCGCCCTCAATGGCAAACATGGCGGCATTGGCCAGGCCCAGAACCGTAATGAATACCAGCGGCCCCAAAGGAACGGTCGCCAACAAAATGGCCATCGCTGTCATCAACATGGCCATGATGGTCCACATCGCCAGATGCTCAGCCTCTTCTGCCATGGGCACAAAGAACACAACGGGCACCAGCCAGACAACAGCAAGCAATAGAACGCCCAGACTGATCCGGTTCAATTCCTCTCGCGCCAAGGTTTTGCGATCCTGGCCAGTTGCCCTTGATACAAGCCTTGAACACAGCAATTCTGCAAAAATGACAGCGGCAAGCCAGCCAGCAACAAACAACAACGGGGTCGTTGGATAAAACACATAGGCCATCAAACAGGCCGCACCGATCCCCAATACCTGACGGGCAAAAAGCTGGCCCGCGACGCCTTGAAACTGGATGGAACGCACCAAGCCCCAGCCTGAATGTGGTGGTTCAGACAGGCCCAGAAGCGCCTTGAAAGGCAGCTGTTCCGGAAAATCGGACGTTGGGATAGCGCGGTTGGTCACCTGCTTCGCATAGCCCGATAAAGGTTAGGATTTGGTTATCGTGTAAATTTATGTTCGGCGAAAAACCCAATCATTGGTCGCATTTTCTGGGCTCTCACTCCACCGTTACGCTCTTTGCCAGATTGCGTGGCTGATCGACATCGGTGCCCTTGGCGCAAGCAACATGATAGGCCAGCAACTGCACGGGAACCGCGTAAACCAAAGGCGCAATCAGCGGGTGAACCTTGGGCATTTCGATGGTGGCAAGGCAGCCTTCACCGGCTTCGGCCAAGCCTTCGGCATCCGAAATCAGCACAATCTTGCCGCCGCGTGCGCGCACTTCCTGCATGTTGCTGACGGTCTTTTCAAAGAGCGGGCCTGATGGCGCGAGAACGATCACCGGCACAGCCTCGTCGATCAAGGCGATGGGGCCATGCTTCATCTCGCCCGCGGCATAGCCTTCGGCGTGGATATAGCTGATTTCCTTGAGCTTTAACGCGCCTTCCAATGCCAACGGATAATCCGGGCCACGGCCCAGATACAGCACATCACGCGCCGGAGCGATCAGGTGCGCCATGCCCTCAATCTCGGCATCATGGGCAAGAGCGGCGTTGAGCGCAGCCGGAGCTTCAATCAGATGACGCACGGCCTCACGCTCTTCCTCGCGGCTCATCTTGCCCTTGGCGACGGCCAGATGCGCGGCTAGTGCGGCCAGCACGGCCAATTGGCAAGTGAACGCCTTGGTCGAGGCAACGCCAATTTCAGGGCCAGCATGGGTGGGCAAGAGCAGGTCCGCCTCACGCGCCATCGACGATGTCGGCACATTGACGACAACCGCAATCTTCTGTCCTTGTTCGCGGCTATGGCGCAGCGCCGCCAGCGTGTCGGCCGTCTCGCCAGATTGCGAAATGAACAGCGCCAGACCGCCTTGTTCCAGCACCGGATCCCGATAGCGAAATTCGGATGCTACATCGAGGTCAACCGGCACGCGGGCGAATGTTTCAAACCAATATTTGGCGACCATCCCGGCATAGAAACTGGTGCCGCAGGCAACGATGGTGATGCGGCGGATTTCGGACAGGTCAAAATCCATCTGCGGCAAAGCGACCTGCTGTTCCAACGGGCGGATATAAGAGGAGAGCGTTTGCGCGACCACGGTGGGCTGCTCAAAAATCTCTTTCTGCATGAAATGGCGATACTGGCCCTTTTCAATCGCCGCTGCCGACACGCCCGATGTGGTGATTTCGCGGGTGACAGGATTGTTATCCTTGTCAAAAATCTCTGCTCCATCGCGTGTCACGATCACCCAGTCGCCTTCGTCCAGATAGGCGATCTTTTGCGTCAGCGGGGCCAATGCCAGCGCATCTGACCCCAGATAAGTTTCCCCATCGCCATAGCCGACGACCAAGGGCGAGCCGAGGCGCGCGCCGATCAGCATGTCGTCATGGCTACGAAACGCGATTGCCAGGGCAAAGGCGCCGCGCAGCACCGGCAGCACGGCCTTGACCGCCTCGACCGGTGACTTGCCGCCCTCAACCTGTTCGCTCACCAGATGGGCGACGACTTCCGTATCGGTTTCCGATTCAAACCGGCGGCCGCGCGATGTCAGTTCATCACGCAGCGACTTGAAATTCTCGATGATGCCATTGTGCACCAAGGCCACTTCGCCGGTGGCGTGAGGATGCGCATTGCTGGTGGTCGGCGCGCCATGCGTGGCCCAGCGCGTGTGCGCTATGCCGATCAGGCCGGGCGCAGGATTGCCTGCCAGTTCCTTCACCAGATTGTTGAGCTTGCCCTCAGCACGACGGCGGATCAGCTGGCCATCCAGCACGGTGCATACACCGGCGCTGTCATAGCCGCGATATTCCATACGGCGCAGGCCATCAACCAGGCGATCCGACACGTCTTCCTTGCCGACAATTCCGATAATTCCGCACATTAGATTTCAACCTCGCTCAATCTGTAGGGGACCCGGATGCCAGGCATCTCTGCCGGAAAATCCTTGGTATTTCTGGTAACAAGCACACGTCCACGTGTCAGCGCGGTCGCAAGAATGATCGCATCTGGTGATTTTAACCGGGGGCGTTCCCGACGCAATGCAGCAGCGCGATGGGCGATTTCATCATCGATTTCGTCAATGCCGAAACCTGAAAGCAGTATTTGGGCGCGCCGCAGCCCCTCACCACTGCCCTTGGACAAAATTTCGATCCAGACCATACGACTGACCCAAACACGCCCTTGGGTCACCGCACGTTCTATTTCTGCCCGTCCTTGCGGAATGGCGCGAAGTGTGTCGATCAAAATATTGCTGTCAAAAGCAAAGCCGCTCAAGATCCGGCTCGCTTTTCGGTTTTATCGTCGCAATCGAAAATCGCCGGTGCATCCTTCAAGCCCGGATATCCTTCGCCCAGCTTCAACCCGTGCTTCGCTGCCCATGCCTTGTGGATTTCATGCTCCCGATCATCTTCGTCATCGAAGAGGTCCGGAAATTCAGCACGAACCTCTTCATAATCCGGATCCCAAGGGCGTGTACACGACGCACGCTCGCGCCGCTGCCACTCAACGGAATCGTTGATATCTGTCCGATCTTTCCAAGCCCCGAACCCGGCATCGAGCCAATCGAGTCCCGATAAGGATGGCGTTTGTGCCCGATAGGCTGATACCGCTTCGCGCAGCACCGAAGCCCGCGACTTGCCCAGCTCAGCCGCTTGGCTGTCGAGCCATTTGATGTCTTCATCAGGCAGATCGGCAAGAATGCGAGTCATTGATATACCGATATCATATCATGATATCATGTCAAGGCTACAGATTGCCGTGCTTGCCCATTATCGGTTTCAAATCACTCGCCAATTGTTCCTCAAGATAAGGCAAATATCGCAAAAGCGAACTGTCGCCACCAAAACCATAAACTGAAATTTGTACTCCGCCTGAAATATCGGATGCCCAATGACGTAACTGTAACGCATAAGTAGATTTACAACCATTACCAATATGTTCATTCAATCTTCTAAAAATATTTCTTGATGATCCCACATACAGCCAAGGCCAGCATTCCCTATGAATCCTATTTATCTTCGGGCACGCTCTGTAATTTGATTTATCCTTCTTCAATTCCTTTAACGCACCGATTTTTTTGATGCATTCAGAAGCGGCAGTTCCACATGATAATTTGAATGTATAAATCGCAAAATCAAATTTTTTATCTCGGAAAATTTCTCGCTGATCATTCGGAAATTGAAAATTACTAATGTTTTTAAAGGGTATATTAAAGTCTATTTGACATTCAGACCCTGGCAATCTCTCAATTTCATTCGCGGTTCTGCGAAGCTGATCAGCCGCTTTAATCTGAATATCTTTAATCATCACCCCTTCTCCGCCTTCCGCTTCTTCATCGCGTCGTGAAAGCGATCAGCCCAGCCTGGCTTGACCAGTTGTTCGGCCCGTACCAGCCGCAAATCGCCATCGGCAACATCGCGCGACACCGCGCTGCCTGCTGCCACAATCGCGTCGGCACCTATCCGCACCGGTGCGATCAGCGCGCTGTTTGAACCGATAAAGGCGCGCTCGCCAATTACGGTTTTGTATTTGAAATAGCCGTCATAATTACAGGTGATGGTGCCCGCGCCGATATTGGCCCCAGCCCCGATTTCGGCGTCACCCAAATAGGATAGATGATTGGCCTTTGCTCCCTTGCCCAGCACGGCCTTTTTCATTTCGACGAAATTGCCCACCTTGGATTTCTCTTCCATCACCGCTCCGGGGCGCAGACGCGCATAGGGGCCGACTTCGCAGCCAGAGGCGATGCTGGCCCCTTCGATATGGCTGAACGCGCGGATCGTTGCCTTATACGCTATCGTCACGCCGGGACCGAAAAACACATTGGGTTCGATCAACACGTCGCGGCCAATCTGTGTGTCATAGGCAAACCACACGGTTTTCGGCGCGATCAAGGTTGCGCCGTCATCCATGGCCTTCAGGCGGCGGCGCTGTTGCCATTTTGCTTCCATGCGCGCCAGTTCAGAGCGGCTATTGACCCCGGCCACTTCGTCAGCATCAGTTTCCACCACGACCACCCTCGCGCCCTCTGCAATAGCATTGGTGGCAACATCGGGCAGATAATATTCACCAGTTGCATTGTCATTGCCAACACCATCCAGCAGCCGCCACATGTCGCGGCTATGCGCAACTATAACGCCTGAATTGCACAAATTGACCGCGCGCTCTGCTTCACTGGCGTCCTTATGCTCCACCATTTTGCGGACATTGCCATGCTCATCCGCGATGATCCGGCCATAAGCGGCGCTATCATCGGGCCGGAAACCCAGCACCGCCACCTTGGCATCGCCGGTCAGCGCATCGCACAGGCGCTGAACCGTCGCCGCGCTTAGGAACGGGCAGTCGCCGAAACATACCAATATAATGCCATCAAAGCCGACCAGCGCGTCTTTCGCCATCAACGCCGCATGGGCCGTGCCAAGCTGCGGATCCTGCACCACGGTTTGGGCGGCGCTGCCTGAAAGCGCCGCGTCAATCTGTTCGCGCCGGTCCCCCACCACGACAATCTGCTTGGCGGGGTTCAATTCGGCAAAGCTCGCCATCAGGTGCATCAGCATCGGGCGACCAGCAATTGGGTGCAGCACCTTGTGCAGATCGGATTTCATGCGCGTGCCCTTGCCAGCGGCAAGAATAATGGCGGCGAGCGGCGATGTGGTCATGCGGGCGACTTCCTGCTTCATAGGGAAAATGTGTGGCTTCGTACTTGTCTTTGCCAGCCAAATCCGGCCAAGGAAAGACTGACACGAATTGGCAGAGGCATGTGGCGCAGCAATGACAGATTTTCCTTTCGATATTGTTGGCTTTGATCTGGACGGCACTTTGGTCGACACATCGGCTGATCTGACGGTGGCGACCAATCACGCGCTGGCGCTGGCCGGACGCCCGCCGCTGCCGCAGAGCCAAGTTAAACCCATGATCGGCCTGGGTGCCAAGCACATGCTGGAACAGGGGTTGCTGGCCACGGGCGGCATCCCGGAGGACGGTTTCAAGCCGCTTTATCGCGAACTGCTGAAATTCTATGACGCGCATGTTGCCGATCATAGCGGCCTGTTTCCCGGCGGCGCAGAGGCGCTGAACGCTTTAGAGGCGATGGGCGTCAAAATGGCGGTGGTGACCAACAAGTTTGAAGGACTGGCCACCAAATTGCTCGATCAGATCGGCTTGCTACCGCGGCTCGTGACGGTCATCGGCTCCGATACTTTGGGCACCGAAAATGCCAAGCCTTCGCCGATGCCGATCCATGAAATGATCAAACGCTGTGGCGGCGGCCGCGCGGCATTCATTGGCGATTCGATCTATGACATCATGGCCGCGCGCGGTGCCAATGTGCCCAGCATTGCCTGCCGTTTCGGTTTTCTGCACCAGCCGGTGGAGGAATTGGGCGCCGATGCAATCATCGATCATTATGATGATCTGATCCCGGCGCTGCGTGCGCTGGCTTAGGCTTTGGCCTTGCGCCACTTGATCCACAAGTGCCGCATCAG
This sequence comes from Sphingomonadaceae bacterium, assembly GCA_041736605.1. GTDB lineage: Bacteria > Pseudomonadota > Alphaproteobacteria > Sphingomonadales > Sphingomonadaceae > JBGSTI01. The sequence goes on along the minus strand of JBGSTI010000149.1, from coordinate 8,264 downwards.
CATCAGCGGCGGCATGCGCAGCCAATGTGAGCGGATGTAAAAGACCAGCCGCGTGAAAGGACGTGTCTCTTGCCCCCAGCCATTGCGGGCGGTCAGGCGGCGGAGAAACAGGCGGTCGGTCAGCGTCAGGCGCGCAGACTGCTTGCCATATATATGTGTGGACAGACGGATGCAGCGCGCAGTGGCAGATCGAAGCCCTTGTGCCTCGGCCCGTGCCAGCAACGCCGCTTCATCCACCCCGTCACACATCAGGCAATGAAAGTCCCACAAATTACGCAGGCCCCCGGCCAGATCGCCATCGGCAAACAGATGGGCCGCGCAATGGATCAAGCGGTCCAGCGGATCGAACACCATCAGCCCATCGGCCACGGGTAGCGCGCGGCCCAGCATTCCCCCCGCATCCGGCCTTGGCCGCGCAGTGAGTGGCAAGATCGTGTGGTGCACGTCGATCATCCGGTCCCGCTCGGTATGGATCAGCGGCGGCAATTCGTGCATCCATTGGCGGTAATAGGCCTGATCATAGGGATCATCCTTCACCCATTCCCAGCCAGCGCCCAGCAGTGCAGCCTCTACCGCATCGAGGCTTTCGCGCGGCACCATGATATCCAGATCGCCTATTTGACGGCCCAATGCAGCAGAATGATCAAGCGCCAGATAGGCAGAGCCTTTCATCAGCACCACCGGAATGCCAAGGCCTGCCAAAGCGCGCGCCGCGCAGCGCATTTCCCAGCGCGCGACAATATGGCCCTGCTTTGCCCGTGCCATGGCATCGTTTAGAACACGACTTACACCGAGCGGCAGGCTTTGTTCGCGCAGTCGATGGCCCAACGTCGCGAGCAAAGTTTCCGCGCGCGCGGCGGTGAGAATATCTGTCCAGTCGGTATCGGAAACGGCGGGCGCGCACGCCGGATCGCGCAACAGCGCAACCATTTGCTGGATCGCCACGCTCATCGCCCCGCCGCCAGTGCGTCGCGCCACAGCGTATCGATCTGTGCCATCACCGCATCGCCATCATTAAAATCCATGGCCAGCACCGGCACCCTGTCAATCAATCCGGACAACGCGGCAAAGCCTGCCTCGCCCATGCTGACATAATTGGTCGACGCCTGAGTCAACCGCACGAACGCTTCGGGTTTGCCCACGGCGCGCAGTTCAGGATCAAAGCCATAGCGCGGAAACAGCATCAGGGCGGGCAAAGCACCCTCGCCCATCCGCTTTACAGCATCCTGCGGTGGCATCAGATGGCGGATCATGCCCTTGGGCGTATCGGCCAAAACCGGGCCAAAGCGATGCTCTGGCAACCGCGCCTGCATAGCATCAATCGCCGCATTTTTCAGGCTGACCAGGCGCGGGAACGGCACGGCCATGCCACTATCGGGATCGATCAGCGCAAATTCATCGCCCATGAACCGCCAACCATTTTCACCCAGCATCGCCGACAAAGTCGACTTGCCCGACCCCGAAAGCCCGGTCATGATCAGCGCGCGGCCATCACGTTCCACCACGCTGGCATGAAGCAGCAAATGCCGCCGCCAACCCAGAGCGACTTGCAGGTTCATCGCCATTTCCGCCGCCAACAGGCCATGGGCGAGCGGCAAAGGCAGCGCGTCGGGCAACATGAAATCGCCAGCGATGGCCACCTGGGGCCGGATAAAACGGCGCATCAGGCGCGGTGCCTCTAGCCGCACGGTAAAATCGGGCGGACCATCATCGCCATTCGGGAAATCGGCATATAGGCGGCGCATATGATCCAGCGGCTGCGCCCATTGCGATCCGATGCGAAACCGCACTGGCCCCACGTGCAAGCGCAGTTCATGCTGCATCGGAATGGTCCGCTGTACGGCATTCGGCAAGGCCCAGCATGATCAGTTCGGCCAGATGGGCGCGCACAGCTTGGGCTGCATCATCATTGCCGCCTACTTCAAAGCGGCTGTTAAGGCGCGCCAGAATGATGGGAAGGCTCTCCCAGTCTGCACCAAGGCAATCGAGCAATTCGGGCATGGGGGCACCAAGCAGATGCGTCTGTCCCGACGCACGATCATAGATCAGCGTAAATTCATCGAGCGGATGGGTGCGCAATTCTGTCGTGGCGCGCGCGCGATAATCCAGCATCATCGGCTGGCAGGCCGTGTCGCTGGCCGTCAGCGCGGCATCTGCAACGAGGCAAAGCAGGTAAAGCCGCTCTGCCCCATTTGCAGTTTGCGGATATAGTTCAGATAGGCCTGGCTCTGTTCATAACTGGTGCCCGGCAACGAACGGCCTGACAAAGCAGCCTTTACCTCTTCGCCGGTGAACGGACGGCCCGGCGGCGCAAACGAACCGGCGGTGCCCGGCGAAACCAGCGTGCCATCGGCGGCAATATACTGGCCAGAGCGGGCGGGATCAGGAATTGGGATTTTGCAATTGAGCACCGACCCTGCTGTCTGCGCCAACGCAGGCTTGATCGACAGGATTGTTGCCCCCGCCGCTGCCCCAATCATCAACGCACGCCGACCAACAACGGGGCCAGTGGGATTGGTATCGGATACAGCATCAAGCTGCGGCTCAGGGGTCTGCGGATCGCTCATATCTGTGCCATAACCCGCCCTTGCGTAAATTTCGAGTAAAACCGATGCAGCAATTTTGGGCCGTCCATAAGCGGGACAGTTTTTTGCCAGGCGTTACGAACTCAACCCTTTGCGGCCAAATCCGCGCATTTGCGGTGCTGGTGCGTCGGGTGCTGGGGCGGCGGCAACAGGCTTGCTCAATTGCACCGGCGATGCCTCGGCCTTGCGCGCCAGATAGCGGGCAATCGCAGCATCAGGATCGCTGCTGCCATCATGATCCGATCCGCCCAGCCCCATAGCCGGATTATCCGCCCGCTTGCGCGCGTTCACATCCTCAACAAAGCGGCGAACCTCGATATCCTGATTGGCCAACATCCACATCGGCACATGGGTGGTTTTGCCCACAACCGATCCATTATGCCCGCAAATTTCAAGGCATCGATAGCGAATCAGCCAATTGACGCGCTTGACGATGATGTCGACCTTGCCCACTTCATGCCACGCAATATGCTTGGTCCATTTCAACGAATGCACGTGCAACCCGGCCTGATCCATACGCACGGCGATGCAATTATTGGCGATCAGCATGAAAACGCGAACCGTCACATAGGCACAAATCGCCAGAATTGCGGGCACAACATAGGTCTGGCCAAAATCGGTCGACAGCAACCGCGTATAGCGCCGGACAAAGAAACTGGGTGCAGGATCGCTAAGGATCGTGAGCATTTTCCAAACGATCAGCGCCACCATCGCCAGCACGACATAAAGCCGCGAGGAAGCATATTTCACATCAGCCATGGCGCACCCCCGATGGTTTGAAGGGTGAAGGCTGACAGGAAAAGGCAAATTTTTGGTTAAAGGATTGCCGCTGTGCAAACCACATTTTGAACCGTCATTGCGAGGCCGCAGGCTACAGCAATCCAGAGTGTCTTGGCGTGACCCGCTGGATTGCCGCGCTTCGCTCGCAATGACGAGGGACCTTAATCAGGCGTCATCGCGCCTCAAATATGCAGCGCCCGGCCATAAGCGGCGAGCACGCTTTCGTGCATCATTTCGCTCAAGGTCGGGTGCGGGAAGACGGTGTTCATCAATTCCGCTTCGGTGGTTTCCAGCGTTTTGCCCACGGTATAGCCTTGGATCAGCTCGGTCACTTCCGCGCCCACCATATGCGCGCCCAGCAATTCACCTGTCTTGGCGTCGAACACGGTCTTAATAAAGCCCTGCGCCTCGCCCAGCGCGATGGCCTTGCCATTGCCGATGAACGGGAAACTGCCGACTTTCAGCTCATAGCCCGCTTCCTTGGCCTTGGCCTCGGTCAGGCCAACCGACGCCACTTGTGGGTGGCAATAGGTGCAGCCGGGGATATTGCGCACGTCCATCGCATGCGGATGCACATCCTTGTTGCCCAGCGCCTGCGCAATGGCTTCGGCGGCAATCACGCCCTCATGGCTGGCCTTGTGCGCCAACCATGGCGGCGCGGTGACATCGCCGATGGCCCACAGACCCGCCACATTGGTGCGGCACATCGGATCGGTATCGATATGGCCCTTGGTCGTTTTGACGCCCAAAGCCTCAAGGCCGATGCTTTCGGTATTGGGCACGATGCCGATGGCGACAATGGCATGGCTATAGTCGCCCGCCACGCTCTTGCCATCGCGGTCCTTGATCGTGGCCGACACTCCTTTGTCGGTCGCCTTCAGGCTTTCCAGCGCCGCACCAGTCAGGATCGTCATGCCCTGCTTTTTCAGCGAACCTTCGAGGAATGTCGAGACATCGGCGTCCTCCACTGGAACGATGCGATCCATCATTTCGACGACGGTCACATCGGCGCCCATATCGTTATAAAAGCTGGCAAATTCGATACCGATAGCGCCAGAGCCGATGACCAACAGCTTGGTCGGCATTTCGGCGGGCACCATCGCGTGGCGATAGGTCCAGATACGCTTGCCATCCGCCGGGGCAAAGGGCAGATCGCGCGCCCGCGCACCCGTGGCGATGATGATATGCTTGGCGGTCAACGCCTCGGCTTTGCCATCCTTGGTCACCGTCAATTTGCCCGGCGCGGTAATCGCGCCATCGCCCATATGCACAGTGATCTTGTTCTTTTTCATCAGATGGCCAATGCCCTGATTCAACTGCTTGGCAACGCCGCGCGACCGTTTGACCACGGCCTCCAGATCGGCACTGATCTTTTCCGCTGCCAGGCCGTAATCGCCGGCATGCTGCATATAATGAAAAATCTCAGCCGATCGCAGCAGCGCCTTGGTGGGAATGCAGCCCCAGTTGAGGCAGATGCCACCCAGATTTTCGCGCTCGACAATCGCGGTCTTGAGGCCAAGCTGCGCCGCACGGATCGCCGCAACATAGCCACCCGGGCCGGAACCAAGGACGATGAGGTCGTAATCGCTCACGTGAGACTCTCCATGTAAATATACGGGACGCTTGTTACGCCACCAACCCCAAAGGCTTCTCGACCAAATCCCTGAAAGCCTGCATCAACTGCGCGCCATCCGCACCATCAATCGCGCGATGATCAAAGCTGCCGGTGGCCGACATGATCGTTGCAATCTGCAAGCTGTCATCAATCACAAATGGGCGTTTTTCACCTGCCCCAATGGCCAGTATCATGCCCTGAGGCGGATTGATGACGGCGTCGAATTGCTTGATGCCAAACATGCCCATGTTTGAAATGCTCGCCGTTCCGCCCTGATATTCATGCGGTTGCAGCTTGCCGTCCTTGGCGCGGCCCGCCAGTTCCTTGACCTCGGTGGAAATCGCGCTGATCGACTTTGTGTCTGCGCCCACTACGATAGGGGTGATCAGGCCCGCAGGCACGCTGACCGCCACCGAAATATCGGCGCGATGGTAACTGACCAGGGAATCGCCCGCGAACGAGACATTGCATTTTGGCACCGCGATCAGCGCCTTGGCCAAAGCCTTGATCAGCAGATCATTGACCGACAGCTTGACGCCGCTGGATTCCAGCGCCGCGTTCAATTCGCCACGCAATTTGAGCAGCGCGTCGAGCCGGACATCGACGGTCAGGTAGATATGCGGAATGGTCTGCTTGGCCTCGGTCAGGCGGCGCGCGATGGTTTTGCGCATGCCCGACAGTTTGGACACTTCGTGCGGAATATCGGTTACGAATGGCGCGGGCGCGGCGGCAGGTGAAGGTGCTGCAACGGGCGCAGCCGCGCTGGCAACAGGAGCTGCAACAGGCGCTGATGTCGGAGCTGAAGCCGATTGCCCCTCAATATCCGCGCGAACGATGCGGCCATTGGGGCCACTGCCCTGCACTGCCGACAGATCAACGCCCTTGTCTGCGGCCATACGGCGCGCCAGCGGACTGGCCTTGACGCGGTCGCCTTCCGATTTGGCGGCAGGCGTCGGCGCCGGTGCAACAATTGGCGCAGCCTTTGCGGGCTCTGTTGCAGCAGGCTCCGCCTTGGCCGCAGGTGCCGGCTTGGCGGCAGGAGCGGCGTCTTCATCCTCGCCAGTAATGATGGCAATCACTTGCCCCACTTTCACGCCCTCGGTGCCTTCTGCGATCAGGATTTGCGTGACGACGCCTTCGTCAATCGCCTCGAATTCCATCGTCGCCTTATCGGTTTCGATTTCGGCCAGCAGGTCACCCGAACTGACGCTATCGCCTTCCTTGACCAGCCATCGGGCCAGCGTGCCTTCTTCCATGGTGGGGGACAAAGCAGGCATTTTCAGCTCGATGGGCATGCTGGCTCCTTGGCGGCTTCCTGGGGATAAGATGTCGTGCCGTTACGACGTCCGCCCATTTCGCGCCTTTGGCCGCTCGGGTCAAGGCAAGAGGCTTGCATGCTGCGCCTTATTGGCCCACTTTCTGCGCAATAATTTTCGCGGCTGGCGCGGTAAATCGTTCCGGGGGGCAAGCATGCGCATTTATCTGGTGATTGTTGACGAGACCGAAGAGGCGCACACCGCCTTGCGCTTTGCCTCGCGCCGCGCCGCCAAGACGGGAGGCAGCGTGCACATATTGTCGCTGTTGCCAAAGCCAGATTTCGTGGCCTGGGGCGGGGTTCAGGCAACGATGGAACAGGAAGCGCGGGCGCGCGCCGAGGCGCTGGTGCAAAGCGCAGCAGGCAGCCTGTTCGAAGAATCGGGCCAGCGTCCAACGATTTCGATCCTGTCAGGTGACACCGCTCCCACAGTGCGCGCCTTTCTGGCCGAACATCCCGAAGTCGCCGCCTTGGTCTTGGGCGCTGCGCCCAGCGGCCCACCGGGGCCATTGGTCGCGCACTTTTCGGGCCAGGATGCGGGCAGCCTGCCCTGCCCGCTGATGATCATTCCCGGCGGTCTGGATGCCGAGGCGATTGACCGGTTGAGCTGAACGGAGCGCGCCGGGCTTTAGGCAGGCCTATTTCTTCTTGCGCCCCTGATGCCGGATATTGGCAGGGCGACCGCGCCGCATGGTGCTCATCGGCTTTTTGCGGCCGCCTGCATCCTCGCGCCTTGGTCCACGATCCACCCGCGCTGCACCGGGGTCCATATCGGGCAGTTCAAAACGCAACGCGCCCGATACCGGATTGGCCTCGGCCAGACGCAGTTCGATACGTTGGCCCGGCGAAAACTGGGTGCGGCTATGCTCGCCGGTCAGCGTCTGGCTGGCCTCGTCATAATGGAAAAACTCGCGGCCCAAAGTGGACACTGGCACCATCCCATCGCCGCCCAGATCCATCACCGTCGCGAAAAAGCCAAAGCTCTGCACACCGGTAATTCGGCATTGCACAATCTGGCCGATCTGGCCCGACAGATAAGCGGCGACATAGCGATCAATCGTCTCGCGCTCAGCCTCCATCGCGCGGCGTTCGGCACGGCTGATCGTTTGGGCCATCTTGTCCAGATCATCGCCCATGGCCTTGGTCAAAGCCGTCTGTTCCGCATCAGGATCAAGGCCATAAGCCCCCACCAAGGCGCGGTGGACGATCAAATCGGCATAACGGCGAATGGGCGATGTAAAATGCGCATAGCTGCCCAGGGAAAGCCCAAAATGCCCGGCATTGACCGGCGTATAATAAGCCTGGGTCTGGCTGCGCAGCACTTGTTCCATGATCTGCGGCAGGATGGTTTCGTCGTCAATCTTGGCCAATATGCGGTTGAACAGGCCCGGCGTGATGACCTGGCCCAGCGCAAAGGGAATATCGAACGTATCGAGATAGTCTTTCAGCCCCACCAGCTTTTCGCGGCTGGGCGGTTCGTGGACGCGATACATGACTGGCGACTTTTTCGCCTCCAACGCCTTGGCTGCGGCGACATTGGCGGCGATCATGAAATCCTCGACCAAGCGGTGCGCGTCCAGCCGTTCGCGCACGCTGATCCGAGCGATCTTGCCCTGTTCGTCCAGTTCCGCCCGCCGTTCTGGCAGATCAAGGTTCAGCGGTTCGCGCGCATCGCGGGCGGCGGCGAGCAGTTTCCAGCACGCCCATAAAGGCTCCAACGCGCTCTCTTTCAGGTCATGCGCCAGCGTGCCATCCATCGCCGCCTGCGCGTCTTCATAGGCGATGTTCGCCGCCAACCGCACCACGGCGCGGGTAAAGTGCCACGCGGTTACCTTGCCCTTGGGATCGATGGTCAGATGACAGGCCAGTGCCGCCCGGTCTTGCCCGGCTTTCAACGAGCACATGTCCAACGACAATTCGTGCGGCAGCATCGGCACCACCCGGTCCGGGAAATAAACGCTGTTGCCGC
>JBGSTI010000075.1:0-4138 GCA_041736605.1 Sphingomonadaceae bacterium | reverse complement strand
CGGGGATGGGTGCAGGCGCTCTTGGCCTATGAACGCTTGCTGCTGCGCGATCTGGGCTATGGCGATGCCTTGGCAGGCCTGCCATCGCCGGTGGGGGAGGAATGGGATGATTTGCTGATGCGGCTGGACCGATCGGGCCGCGCGCTGGAACAGCATCTGTTTGGCGCATCGCGGCGCGATCCGGTAATGGCGCGGCGGATATTGGTCGATCGGCTGAAAAGGGTGGTTGCGTAAATGGCCCGCGCTTGGCAGGGGCTGGCGGATAGGTTGTGAGGGAAACGACATGAAAATCGCCATTCTGGCCGGGGACGGCATCGGCAGTGAAATCATGGCCCAGGCGTTGCGCGTGCTGGATGCGCTCAATTTGCCAGGCGTGGAATTGAGCCATGCCGATGTAGGCGGAACCGCGTACAAAAATCACGGCCATCCATTGCCACCCGAAACCTTGGCAGTCGCCGGGTATGCGGACGCGATATTGTTTGGCGCGGTGGGCGATCCGGATTGCGACGCGCTGGAGCGGCATTTGCGCCCCGAACAGGCGATTTTGGGTCTGCGCCGCGAATTGGGCCTGTTTGCCAATCTGCGCCCGGCGCGGATGTTTGGTGGGCTGGAAAATCTCTCCGCCCTACGCCCCGAAGTGGCGGGTGCGATTGATCTGTTGATCGTGCGCGAACTGAATGGCGATGTGTATTTCGGCGAAAAGGGCATGCGCACCACGCCCGATGGCCTGCGCCAGGGCTATGACATCATGGCCTATGATGAGGCCGAAGTGCGGCGCATCGCGCATGTCGCGTTTAAGGCGGCGCAAGGCCGGGCCAAGCGTTTGTGCAGTGTAGACAAGGCCAATGTGCTGGAAACATCGCAATTGTGGCGCGATGTGGTGATCGAAACGGCGGCGGACTATCCCGATGTCGTGCTGGACCATATGTATGTCGATAATGCCGCGATGCAATTGGTGCGTGATCCAGGTCGGTTCGATGTGGTGGTAACCGGTAACCTTTTTGGTGATATCCTGTCCGATCAGGCCAGCATGTGCGTGGGTTCCATCGGCCTGCTCGCCAGTGCGTCGCTGGGCGCCGAACAGACCGCCTTTGGTACCAAGGGCCTGTATGAACCGATCCATGGCAGCGCGCCCGATATTGCGGGCAAGGGCGTGGCCAATCCGATGGCGATGATCCTGTCGCTGGCGATGCTGCTGCGCCACAGCCTTGGCCTTGAAGAGGCGGCGCTGCGCATTGAGGCGGCAATTGCTGCGGCTTTGGGCGATGGCGTTTTGGGCGGCGATCTGGGCGGCAATGCCAATACCGTGCAAATTGGCGATGCGGTGCTGGCGCGGCTTTGATTGAAGGCAGTGCCGGTGACCGCTCCGCTCGATCTGGCCGTCATCCTGCCAACGATGAACGAAGCGGCGAATGTCCGCGCGGTTGTTGAGCGGCTGGATGCGATGCTGGCCGGGCTGAACTGGGAAGCGATTTTCGTTGATGATAACAGCCGCGATGGCACCAGCGATGTTTTGCGCGAACTGGGGCTGACTGACCGGCGGGTGCGGGTGATCCAGCGCATTGGGCGGCGGGGCCTTGCCTCGGCCTGTATTGAGGGGATGCTGGCCACCGCCGCGCCGGTGGTTGCGGTGATGGACGCGGATTTGCAGCATGATGCCGCGTTGCTGCCGCAGATGCTGGCGGCTTTGCGCGAAGGGACATGCGATATCGCCATCGGTTCGCGATTTGTGCCCGGCGGCAGTATTGGCGAATGGGATGAAAAGCGCGCGGGCCAATCGGCGCTGGCGACGCGGCTGGCGAAAAAGCTGACGGGTGCTGATCTGGCCGATCCGATGAGCGGATTTTTCATGCTGCCCGCCGCCACATTCCGCGAACTGGCGCCGCGCCTGTCGGGCATTGGCTTCAAGATATTGCTCGACATCTTGGCCGCTGCGCCGCAGCCCTTGCGGATCAGGGAACTGCCCTATCGATTTGCCACGCGGCAAGAGGGCGAAAGCAAGCTGGATCGGGTGATTGTGTTCGAATATTTGGTTGGTCTGTATGAACGGATGTTCGGGCGCATCATCCCGACGCGCTTTGCGCTGTTCGGCACCATCGGCGCGTTGGGCGTGCTGGTGCATATGGGCGCGCTGGCGGCATTCTATGGCACCGATATGCTGACCTTTGCATGGGCGCAGTCGCTGGCGACATTGGTGGCGATGACGGTGAACTTTTTCCTCAATAATGCGCTCACCTATCGCGATCAGCGGCTGGAGGGGGCGGCAAAGCTGCTGCGCGGCTGGATTGGCTTTTGCCTCACCTGCTCGCTGGGCGCGTTGGCCAATATCGCGGTGGCGGTGTTCCTGAAAGATCAGGGTCTCTGGTGGGGCGGCGCGGCTTTGGCCGGGATTTTGGTAGGCGCGGTTTGGAATTACGCGCTGTCATCAAAATTCGTATGGGGACGCTATTAGCGCCAGCTATCGATCCACATCCAATCCATGAACGCCATTTCGCCGTCCAGGGGCGCGGCACTCAATATCGGGTAGAAATAGGCAAACATCCCCGCCGCTGCCGCCATCACAAATACCGGCACGGCGCGCACACCATCGCGCCACCACACCCGTTCCAGCGCCAAGGCCATGGCGATGCACAGGAAGATGGAGGGCAGCAGATAGTGATAATAAAACTGCACCGGCTTTGGCACCACCGCCCATGGGGCCAGCGCCACGATGAACAGCACAAAGGCAATCAGCCTCGCCCGGTCGCGCCGCATTACGCCCAGCAGGCCGCATAGGGCGACGCCGCCAAGGCCTGCCCACATCACCACCGGATTGCCGAGCAGAATGACGCCGCGCTGCGCGCCATCGGCCGCTTCATACAGGAACCAGATGGGTCGGATATTGCCCAGCCATTGCCACCAGTTGCTTTGATATGTGTGGGCCGCCATCGGATTGGACTGATGCTCGAATATCCGCAACTGATAGGCCAGAATATCAGCAGGCGCGATCGGATTGCTGGCATAGAAAAACGCCGGGATGAACGTCGCCAGATAGACCAGCATGGGGAGCAGGCCGAGCAGCAACACCGCCTGCCACAGGCTGACCCCCTGAAACGGCGCGGGGCTTTCGAGTGCCCAGGCCTTTAGACGCCAGCCGACTGCATGGCCGCGCAGGATGAACAAGCCAATCCCCGCCATCATCGCCACCGGTGCGGCGCTCCATTTCGCGCCCACGGCCAGGCCCAGCAATAGGCCTGCACCGGCGAGCCGAGTATGATTGCCGCGGTCCTGATCCAGCGCCGATGCGGTCATCCACAGACCCGCCATCAGGCACCCGGCCATCACCATGTCAAGCATCGCGATCCGCGCCAGCACGAACAGCAACTGCCCGGTCATGACGAAAAACCCGGCCATGAATGCCGCAATCTCGGATTTGGCGATCCACCATGTCATGCGCATGGTGGCGAATATGGCCAGCCCGCCAAACGCCCAGGGGAATATCCGCCAGCCCAGTGCATTGTCGCCGAACAGCAGCATGCCTGCTGCAATCACGATCTTGCCAAACAAGGGATGCTCGGTATTCACCGGACCGCTAAGCTCGATCAGCGCGCGCGCAGCGGGCAAATAATGCACCTCGTCAAAAAAGAATTTCGACGGGATCGTCAGCCGCCATGCCATCAAAGCCAGACACAAAAGCGTAAAGCCGATGGCGACCATACGGGATCGGGATTCGGGCGTGTCGAACATGGCCGCCCCTTTGCCACAGGGCCCTAAGCGCCGTCCACTTGCGTTTGCGCATTGACCTTGCGGCATCAACAGATATTAGCCTTGCCCCCATGAAAAGACATTCCGGCCAAGACCCCGCCATCACCGCCAAATGGCGTCCCGCAACCCGCGCCATTCGCGGCGGCACCGTGCGCAGCGAATTTGGCGAGACGTCCGAGGCGTTGTTCCTCACGTCGGGCTATTGCTATGACGATGCCGAAACGGTCGCCGCGCGCTTTGCCGGTGAGGCCGAGGGCATGACCTATTCGCGGCTGCAAAACCCGACGGTCGAGATGCTGGAAAAACGCATCGCGCTGCTGGAGGGCGCAGAGGCGTGCCGGGCACAAGCATCGGGCATGGCGGCGATGACCACGGCCTTGCTGTGCCAATTGCA
>JBGSTI010000084.1:0-1954 GCA_041736605.1 Sphingomonadaceae bacterium | reverse complement strand
ATGGCACGCGCGGCAAGCCCGCTGACCCCGGCGATACGGCCCAGCCCCAGCAACATGATTGCTGCGGCCGTGCCGATCATCAAACCGCCGATCAATCCTTCGACTGGCATCGCATGGGGGAATGCCGCGATCACAGCGCGTCGACCGGGATTTTGATATAGCGCACGCCATTGTCTTCAGGCGGCGGCATATGCCCGGCGCGCATGTTGATCTGTACCGAAGGCAGGATCAGGCGCGGCATATCCAGCGTGGCATCGCGCGCCTCGCGCATCGCCACAAATTCGTCTTCGTTGATGCCATCATGAATGTGGACATTGGCTGCGCGTTCGGCCTCAACCGTGGTTTCCCACACATAGTCGGTGCGACCAGCGGGCAGATAGTCATGACACATGAACAGCCGCGTTTCGGGCGGCAGCGACAAGATGCGCCGCGCCGATTGATACAAAGTGCGCGCATCCCCGCCGGGGAAATCCGCCCGCGCCGTGCCATAATCGGGCATGAACATGGTATCGCCAACGAACACCGCATCGCCAATCACATAGGCAATGCAGGCAGGCGTATGGCCGGGCACATGCATGACCGTGGCCTGCAAATTGCCGATCTGAAACTGATCGCCATCAGCAAACAGTGCATCAAAATCTGATCCGTCGCGTTGAAATTCGGTTCCGGCGTTGAACAAAGTGCCGAACACTTTTTGCACCGTCACGATATGCTCACCAATCGCGATTTTCCCGCCCAGCGTCTTTTGCAGATAGGGCGCGGCCGACAGGTGATCGGCATGGGCATGCGTTTCCAGCAGCCAGTCAATGGCCAGCCCCTTGTCCGCGATATAGGCGAGCACGGCATCTGCCGATGCGGTGGAGGTCCGGCCCGAAGCGGGATCATAATCCAGCACGCTGTCAATAATCGCGCCGCGCTTGGTCTCGGGATCATGGACGACATAGGTCACGGTGAAGGTCGGCTTGTCAAAGAACGACTTGATCACCGGCACGCCAGATTGAGCGGCGGCAATCTGCTGCGAGGCCTTGGCTAATGTCGAGTCGGACATGATTTGCTCCTGAAATTTCATATTTACATAACTTGTGTAAGTGATTAAATGTTACGCGTCAAGAGGGTTGCTCAAGCCGCTCTCGTGTGAAAAAGGCGGCTTGTGATGAAGGGATGCGCGATATGACCGATGACAGACTGATTTCTGGCGGGCACGGCGCGCATGGCCGACCATTGCGGATCGGCGATAGCGCGCCCGATTTCATGGCGCGCACCAGCATGGGGGATCGCACCCTGTCGCAATATCGCGGCCAATGGCTGGTCTTCTTTTCGCATCCGGCCGATTTCACGCCTGTGTGCACCACCGAATTTATCGCTATGGCCAAGGCGTCAGACCGGTTTGCGGCGCTCAACTGTTCGTTGCTGGGCCTGTCTGTCGACAGCCTGTTTTCGCACCTTGCCTGGGTGCGCGCCATTCGCGATGCCTTTGGCGTGACGATCAACTTTCCGATTATCGAAGACCCCAGCATGATCGTGGGCCGCGCCTATGGCATGATCGACGAGTCAACGCAGGATAGCGCGGCCATCCGCAGCACCTATTTCATTGATCCCGAAGGCGTCATCCGCGCCATCACCACCTATCCGCACAATGTGGGGCGATCGGTCGACGAAATGCTGCGTATGGTCGCGGCGTTGCAACGTGCCAGCGGCTATAATGTGCTGACGCCAGAGGGCTGGCAACCAGGCGATGCCGTGCTGGTGCCGCCCGCCACCATCGACGCATCGCTGGATAATGATGCCGACTGGTTCTGCAAAAAAGTCGCCGCCCAATGAGCGCGCTCTATCAAAGCCGGGCACTGGCCGATGCGGCCACCGAAAAACTGAAAGTCTATGCCCAGCCGCAACGGCTGATGATTCTATCGTGCCTGCTGCACGGGGAAAAGACCGTGGGCGGCATCGAAGCAGC
>JBGSTI010000063.1:0-2207 GCA_041736605.1 Sphingomonadaceae bacterium | reverse complement strand
GAAGCCGCGCAGCATCGGCGGCGGAAATTATCCCATAGGCGGCAGCGGGGGGCGGAACGGCGGCATCGGCAAGCTCTGCAGCGCAGCGACCCAGCGAGGGAACTTCCGTCATCTGTCCGCTGCAACCAGCCAGACTGGTGGCGATCAAAAGGGCCAGCAGACGGGGGCGCGCGGGATTATGGCGTGGTAAGCTAAACATGAAACTGCCATAGCAGGCCGCCGCGCAGACGCAATCAGGCGGGTGCGTCAGGATGATTTGCAAGCGTGCAACCCGCGCATTTATCCGCCACCCAGCGGCCCCAAAACCGGCTTTTGGCGTTGACAGGCTGGGGGTGTGGCTGTAACGGGCGGTGCTTTCCGGGAAGACCGGTCCGCAAGGTCCGGCACGCTGAATGCGGCTCACTTCGGACATTGGCGACCTTTTTGCGGGTTTTTGCCTGATGTGTTTGAATTGGCCTCACACCGTGCCGAATCGGGTGGATCAGGGCGAAACCGGGTTGGTTTGTTTGATTGGATGATAAGACCATGTTCGCTATCGTGCGCACAGGCGGCAAGCAGTATCGGGTTGCCGCCGGAGACAAGATTGCCGTTGAAAAGCTGGCTGGCGAAGCCGGTGAAACCATCACGCTGGGCGACATTCTGCTCGCTGGCGATGGCGGCGAAACCCAGGACGTGGCCGGCATGGTCGTCTCGGCCGAAATCATCGCGCAGGCCAAAACCGAAAAGGTGATCGTTTTCAAAAAGCGTCGCCGTCACAATTATCGCCGCCGCAACGGTCATCGCCAGCAGATGACGCTGCTGCGCATCCTGTCGGTTGGCGCGCCTGAAAAAAAGGCAGCGCCCAAGAAAGCAGCCAAGGCCGATGACGCCGCTGCTGCAACCGAAGCTTGATCGACCGCGAACCGGTTTAAGGAGTATTTGACATGGCACATAAGAAAGCAGGCGGTTCGTCGCGCAACGGTCGCGATTCAGCAGGCCGTCGCCTTGGCGTTAAGAAATTCGGTGGCGAAAACGTGATCGGTGGCAACATCATCATCCGCCAGCGCGGCACCCGCGTCTATCCGGGCGCCAATGTTGGCATGGGCAAGGATCACACCTTGTTTGCGCTGGGCGAAGGCCGCGTGCGTTTCCACGCTGGCAAGCTTGGCCGCAAATATGTGTCGGTTGATGTCATGGCAGAAGCCGCCGAATAATCGGATGACCGATAACGGGTCGTCCACCGGATGACCCGACGACAGGCTGTGACAGGCCGTCAGAATTTCCAAAAGGGAGAGCGGGTCCGCCCGGTCTCCCTTTTTTTCTCTCCCTGAAATATTGCCGTCGCAGGCCTGTCACTTTGTTTTGGCAAAGGACGGCCAAGGGGCGGCGCATGACGTGGAGAGAATGATGTTTGCGCGGACCCCCAGATTGCTGTTGCGGCCCCCTTGGGCTGATGATGCAGCCGAATTGCACCCCTTGATCAATGACGAGGCGATTGTCCGCAATCTTGCCCATGCGCCCTGGCCCTATGGGCTGGATGACGCGCGCGATTTTGTGGGCCGCGATCAAGACTTTTTCGCGCCGCATTTCCTGATGGTGCGCCGCACGGCCACGGGTCCGCAGATCATCGGCAGTGTCGGCATGGGCCGCGATCCCGAGGGCGGAATCGAGATCGGCTATTGGGTTGGTCGCGCGTTCTGGGGGCAGGGCTATGCGGTAGAGGGCGCGCGCGCCGTTCTGGGCATTGCGCGGATGCTGGGCCATCGCCGGATCAGCGCCGGGCATTTCACCGATAATCCAGCCTCAGGCGCGGTGCTGCGCAAGCTGGGCTTTGCCGAAACCGGACGCGAAGTCCCGCGTTTCAGCAAGGGGCGTGGCGAAGCGGCACCCTGCCGCCTGTTCACATTGGAGCTATCGCCTGACAATAGCACCGATGAGGATGCGCCAGAGATGATGCGACCGGGCATGCTGGCGGCATAAAGCCATTCCCCTTCCACCCGTGGGAGGGGATCCAGCCTATTGCGGCAGCACGCCCTTTACCCGGCCCAATGCGGGCGCGCTGATCAGACCTGGTCCAGAGAGATAGGCCTGCAAGGCCTCGATATCCAGCGGCCCGGTTTGCGGATTGCGCCCGACCTTCAGCGTGGTGAAATAATCGCCGCCGCTGGCCAGAAAACTGCTGGTGGTTATGCGATAATCCTGGTCCATTTTGATCGGCTGGCCATTCA
>JBGSTI010000037.1:0-2923 GCA_041736605.1 Sphingomonadaceae bacterium | reverse complement strand
GTGCGCGGGTTTCTGCGGTCAGCTTGCCGCTGCGCTGCTGCCCGTCCGGGTCGACTGCGATATAATGAAACTGGGCCACACCGGTCACTCTGCCACGATATCCTCGCGGCGGGAAATGCGAATTGCCTCTTCGGCCGTGGTCAGCCCTTCGCGCACCAGATTGCGGGCGGAACTGGCCAAATTGGGCTGATTGAGGAAGGCGTGGCGGGCAATCATCGACTCGTCGCCGCCTTCATGGATGATCTTGCGGATGGTATCATCGATGCGGATCGCCTCGAACACCCCGATGCGCCCCTGGAAACCCGTATTGTTGCACGATGGGCAGCCGCGCGGGCGATAGATCACGGTGCCGCGATCAAAGCCCAGTAACGACGCCAGACTGCCATCGGACTGCACCGGTTCGCGGCAATCGGGGCATAATTTGCGCACCAGCCGCTGCGCCACCACGGCGCGCAAGGTGGAGGCGAGCAGGAATGGCTCGATCCGCATGTCGCGCATCCGGGTAATTGCGCCAATCGCGTCATTGGTGTGCACGGTCGACAAAACCAGATGCCCGGTGAGCGACGCTTGCACCGCGATTTCGGCGGTTTCATGGTCGCGGATTTCGCCGACCATCACCACATCGGGATCTTGGCGCAAAATCGCGCGCAAACCGGCGGCAAAGGTCAGCCCAACCTTGGGATTGACCTGAGTCTGGCCAACGCCGTCCATGGCATATTCCACCGGGTCTTCCACGGTCAGCATGTTACGCCGCCCGTCATTGAGCAGGTTGAGGCAGCCATAAAGCGTGGTGGTCTTGCCCGAACCGGTGGGGCCCGTGACCAATATGATGCCATTGGGTTCGGCCAGCGCATCGGTGAGCACCTTATGGGTGCGCGGGCTGAGGCCCAGAAGGTCCAATGACATGCCGGCATTGTCTTTATCCAGCAGGCGCAGCACCACGCGCTCGCCCGCGCGGCTGGGCAAAGTCGATACGCGCACATCGATGCTTTTGCCACCAAGGGTCAGGCCGATACGGCCATCCTGCGGCACGCGGCGTTCGGCAATGTCGAGCCGCGCCATTACCTTGATCCGGCTGACAATCACCGGCGCAACATGCGGCGGCATACGCAGTTTTTCCTGCAAAATGCCGTCGATGCGCATCCGCACGATCAGGCCGCTTTCATAAGGCTCGATATGAATATCGGACACGCCCTCGCGAATCGCCTCGGCAATGATGCCGTTGATCAACCGAATCGCCGGGGCATCGTCGGCGCTGTCGAGCAGATCGTCGGCGGTGGGCAGGCCGCCCGCCAAATCGTCCAGCCCATCCATGGATCGGGCCATGGCGTCGGCATCGCCGCTGATTGCGTAAAATTCCGCCAGATATTTGTCGAACTGCGCCGAATCGACGGGTTCAACCGTAAACGGCGCGGCCAGCCAGCGGCGTACCTCAAGCAACATGTGCGGATCGGCGCGTTCGCGAAGGGCAATGCGGATGCGCCCATCTTCCTCACCAATCATCATCACGCCATGGTCGCGGGCAAAGCCATAGGGAATTTGCACCGCCGCCATGGCCCCGGCGGAGGGATGTTCGTCCAGCGTGATCGGCGGTATCGAATCGTCGGTGCCGGGCGTGGATGCGCCAGCGCCAGCCTTGCCCAAAGGGACAACAGAATCGGATCCGCGCCGTATTCGGGTCATGCTGGTCTCGTCATGGTCGGTTCGGGGGGAGTTCTGTGCCCGCATCGCTGGCGGGCATGGAAATGGTTTCAACCGGGCGAATGTCTTCGCTGCTATTGGATGGCAGCACCACGACATCATCGGCGCGCGGCATCGCGGCGGGCGGATTGGTGCCCAGATAATGCAGCACCAGATTGTCGATACTGGGTTCAACGCCGGGATTGATGCCAATCTGCGCATCGCGGATTGACTGGTATCGCCGCGCGGTCAGCGCGTCACGATCAGCCCGGCTGCGCAGGATCGTCGGCCGGATGAACACCATCAAATTGGTCTTTACATGCGCCTTGCCGCGCGACCGGAACAGCTCGCCAATGATCGGCAAATCGCCCAGGAACGGGATTTTCTGAATGGTGCGGCGCTCATTATCATCCAGCAGCCCACCCAGCGATACGATCTCGCCATCGCCCACGGTCAGTGTGGTGGTAATCTCGCGCTTGTTGATGATCAGTTCGTTGAAATCATCCGATACGGGGCCAACAATCGAGGATACTTCTTGCCGCAGGTCCAGCCGCACTTCGCTGCCCGCCATGATTTGCGGCGTCACTTCCAGTTCGATGCCGACATTCTGGCGCTGGATGGTGCGAAACGCATTGTCAAAATTGTTCGACAGCGCCTCCCCGGTCGATACCGGAATTTCCTGACCAAATAGGATCGAGGCCTTCATATTGTTGTTGGTGGTGATGTGCGGGGTCGACAGGATCGAGGATTGCGTATCGGCCTCAATCGCGTTGATGATCGCGCCCAGCACGCGATTATTGCCCAGATCAACCGCAAAGCCGCCAAAGCCGCCGCGTGCTGACAGGGCCGCTTGCGCCGCATTCTGACGCAGCAGGTCGCCCACTGCGCTGTTGGTGGTGGTGGTCACCACGCCGCTATCGGATGTGGTGGTCGACGAATCGAACTGATCGGCAAGGATACCGCCTGCCAGATCAAGGATATTGGGCGTGACGTTGGAGAAATTCGACGCGGCAAAGGGAATGTCCTTGCCGCCCAGCAGGAACTGGACGCCCAGTTCCTTGGCCAGACTGTCTGAAATTTCGACGATGATCGCCTCGACCAGCACCTGATCCTGCCGCACGTCCAATTGGCGGATCAGCTGGCCCAGACGGCGCTGCACATCGACCGGGGCCGACAGGATGATGGCGTTCGCGCCCTCCATGCGGGTGATGACGACATTGCCGCGCCCATTGGACAGTGCCAC
>JBGSTI010000006.1:0-3547 GCA_041736605.1 Sphingomonadaceae bacterium | reverse complement strand
GATTTTGTGGGGATCATGCCCGCTAAATCAAGCATCAAGCGGCAGACAGGGCATAATTTGACATGATTGTGGCGTTCCTGCCCCAATTTGCCCATTGGCTATACCGTCCACAGCCCGATCAAGGGTTGCCAAGATGAAACGCCGGTTGCCATTTTTGGTTCCGAAAGCTAGGGGGCGGCAAGCAAAAGATCGGCCTTGACGCGCCGTCAACACCAGCCTGCGGGGTATCCAGACATGACAGCCATTATCGACATTCACGCCCGTGAAATCATGGACAGCCGGGGCAACCCCACCGTTGAAGTGGACGTGCTATTGGAAGATGGCAGCTTTGGCCGCGCCGCTGTGCCTTCTGGCGCGTCAACTGGCGCGCATGAAGCGGTGGAAATGCGTGATGGCGACAAGAGCCGTTTCATGGGTAAGGGCGTGACCAAGGCCGTTGCGGCGGTCAATGGCGAATTGTTTGACGCTCTGGTCGGCCTCGATGCCGAGGATCAGCGCGATATCGATCAGGCGATGATTGATCTGGACGGCACTGAGAACAAGGGCCGTCTGGGCGCGAACGCCATATTGGGCGTCAGTCTGGCCATGGCGCGCGCTGCCGCCGATGCGCGGGGTCTGCCGCTTTACGCCTATGTTGGCGGCGTTTCGGCGCACATGCTGCCGGTGCCGATGATGAACATCATCAATGGCGGCGAACATGCCGATAATCCCATCGATTTCCAGGAATTCATGATCATGCCGGTCGGCGCCGACAGCCTGGCCGAGGCGGTGCGCTGGGGTTCGGAAATTTTCCACACCCTTAAAAAGGGTCTGCATGAAAAGGGTCTGGCAACAGCAGTTGGCGATGAAGGCGGCTTTGCCCCCAATCTTGCCTCGACCCGCGACGCGCTCGATTTCATCATGACCTCGATTGACCGCGCCGGTTTCAAGGCAGGAACCGATGTCGTGCTGGCGCTCGATTGCGCCGCGACCGAATTTTTCAAGAACGGCAAATATGAGATCAGCGGCGAAAGCCTGTCGCTCTCGCCCACCGAAATGGCGGAATATCTGGGCAAGCTCTGCGCCGATTATCCGATCCGGTCGATCGAAGACGGCATGTCCGAAGATGATTTTGAGGGCTGGAAAGCCATTACCGATTTGGTGGGTGACAAGGTGCAGCTGGTGGGTGATGACCTGTTCGTCACCAATCCCGTGCGTCTGGCGATGGGCATTGAAAAGTGCCTGGCCAATTCGCTGCTGGTCAAGGTGAACCAGATCGGTACGTTGAGCGAGACTTTGGACGCCGTGTCACTGGCACAGCGTTCGGGCTATACGGCGGTCATGTCGCATCGTTCGGGTGAGACCGAAGATTCGACCATTGCCGATCTGGCCGTGGCCACCAATTGCGGTCAGATCAAGACCGGAAGCCTTGCCCGGTCGGACCGGTTGGCCAAGTATAACCAGTTGATCCGTATCGAAGAAGAGCTGGGTTCGTCGGCGCGCTATGCCGGGCATGAGATTTTCGCGCGCCGCGCCTGAATCCTCTGCAATCGTTGATCATGGCCGCTCTTCGTCCAACGAAGGGCGGCCTGTCGCATTTTTATGACCATCGCTGCATTTCCAGCTTGCATTGGCGAGTCGGGTGTGATTCTTGGGGGCTTCATGACGTCACGGATCATCAAGACCCGGCCCCTGCGTGCCACAGCCAGCCGAACGACCCGTTCCGGCGCAGCGCAGGTGCGTGTGCCGCGTGGATCGGCAACGTCGGCACTGGCGCTGATTGCGCTGCTGATCATCGGCGCTATTGCCCTGATCGGTCCCACCGGCATTCTGGCGTGGAGCGATTATCAACAGCGTCTGGATTCCAGCCGGATCAAGCTGGCCGAGCTCAAGATTGAGCGCGATGCGCTAGCCAATCGCGTGGAACTGCTTGATCCTGATCATGTCGATCCCGATCTGGCCGGCGAACTGGTGCGGCAGGATTTGAACGTCGCGCGTCCCGATGAACTGGTGCTGCCGCTGCGCTGATTGGCGCATCTGCCGACTTGCGGTCGCCATGCTGCGCTGCGACATCAACTTTTTGCGTAATTCCTAGCGTCAAAGCCCGGTCCGGACCGCATTTTTAACCTGTCCGGTGATTGCCTGATGCGGTGGATTGCGCCTATAGCCGTTCAACAATTCATTCACCGCGCCTTTAGCGCCAGACTGAAGGATGATCCCTTGGCCCGAAACGCCTCCCCAGCGAAAAAGCCGAGCCGCGCTGCTGCCAAACCGGCCGCCGCTTCGGCTTCGACAAGCCCTGATATGACCGGAGCCGGTCCGCACAGCATCCTGCCCAATGACAGCCTGCCCTTTTCGGCCTTTGATGCCAGCAAGGACGATCTGCTCAAATTCTATGAACAGATGGTGCTGATCCGCCGGTTCGAGGAAAAGGCCGGGCAGCTTTATGGCCTCGGCCTGATTGGTGGTTTCTGCCACCTCTATATTGGCCAGGAAGCGGTTGCGGTCGGCCTGCAATCGGCATTGGATGGCGATAAGGATAGCGTCATCACCGGCTATCGCGATCATGGCCATATGCTGGCTTATGGCATCGATCCGAATCTGATCATGGCCGAACTTACCGGACGCGGAAGCGGCATTTCGCGCGGCAAGGGCGGTTCGATGCATATGTTCAGCGTCGAGCATAAATTCTATGGCGGGCATGGCATTGTCGGCGCGCAGGTATCCTTGGGCACCGGCCTTGCCTTTGCGCACAAATATCGCGGCGATGGTGGCGTGGCTGTGGCTTACTTTGGCGATGGTGCATCAAATCAGGGTCAGGTCTATGAAAGCTTCAACATGGCTGCCCTGTGGAAGCTGCCGATCATTTTCGTGATTGAAAATAACGGCTATGCCATGGGCACAAAGGTCGACCGGTCGAGCAGCGAGACGCATTTTTACCGGCGTGGCGATGCGTTTCGTATTCCTGGCATGCAGGTCAATGGCATGGACGTGCTGGAAGTGCGCGGCGCCACTGAAACCGCATTGGAATATGTGCGCGGCGGCAATGGCCCGATCCTGATGGAGCTGAAAACCTATCGCTATCGCGGCCATTCCATGTCTGATCCGGCCAAATATCGCAGCCGTGAAGAAGTGCAGGACGTGCGCGAAAAATCGGACCCGATTGAAGCGGCAAAGGCCAAATTGTTGTCCATCGGTGCAACCGAGGATGAAATGAAAGCCATCGACAAGGAAATACGGCGGATCGTCAATGAATCGGCTGATTTTGCCGAAACATCGCCCGAACCGGACCTTGCCGAATTGTACACCGACGTGCTGGTGGAGACCTATTGATGGCCATCGAACTGAAAATGCCTGCCCTTTCCCCCACGATGGAGGAAGGCACGCTTGCCAAATGGCTGGTCAAGGAAGGCGACACCGTCGCGTCTGGTGACATTCTGGCCGAAATCGAAACCGACAAAGCGACGATGGAATTTGAGGCCATTGACGAAGGCGTAGTCACCAGCCTGCTGGTGGCTGCGGGTACGGAGAATGTCAAAGTGGGCACCGTGATCGCCGTGATTGCCGG
>JBGSTI010000523.1:0-5678 GCA_041736605.1 Sphingomonadaceae bacterium | reverse complement strand
TCGGCAATCGCGGCGCGGGCACAGGCCAAGGTCGCGCTCCAGATTTCGGCGGCGTCATGCTCTACATAGCCATCGGCGGGATAATATTGCGTCAGGCTTTGCTGATGCACGCCAAGGCACTGGCCATCGGCAGCAAACAGCATCGCACGGGTCGAGGTGGTGCCTTCATCCAGCACCAAAATCGTGTCAGCCATCAGCCCGGCTCAACCCGCAATCACTTGCACATAACGTGCCGCCACCCAGCCCGATCGGCACGGGCCATCATAATCGCGGCGCGGCGCAATGGGCGTGCCAACGCCGCAATCCATGTCGGGCTTGGCAGCGGGCGCATAGACGATGCCGATCCATTGGCCATCGACCGATTCATCGCACAGTTGCACGATCTTGCCCTTGGCCAGCCGCGCCGTTTGTGATCCCTTGGCATCAGGCGTGGCGCGCACGCTGAGCAGCTGGCCGGTGATCATGCCCGTGGAGCCGCAAGCGTCCAGATCATCATCATTGCCAACCTGCACCGGCACCGGTTCATCAGCGCACGCCGCCACTGCCGACGGCAGACAGGCAAGCGCCATAGCGCCGATCAGATTGACGATATGGGCCGAATTGCGTGCGTATTTCATGACATCCCCTCACATTGTGAACAGGATTATGCGTCAAGCCATCGCACTAGGCAAGGCGCGCGCGCCGCCTTGTCAGCGGTCTTCGGGAACATCCACAGGCGCGGGCTGGATCGGATCGGCAAAAGTATAGCCGTCCAGGATCGACGCGGTATCATCGCGCACTTTCAGCATCACCGCGCGCAGGCGGCAATTGGCTTCTTCGACGCAATTGGTGCATTTTTCATGGGCAAAGCGGCTGGCGCAGGGCACCAAAGCCAGCGATCCGCGCATGATGCGGATAATGTCGCCATAACGTATATCCACCGGCGGCAGCGCCAGCCAATAGCCGCCCTTGCGCCCGCGCTGGGTCGCGACAATGCCTTCACGCGACAATTCCGAAAGGATCACAGTCAGGAACTTGTTAGGGATGTTTTGCGCATCGGCGATTTCGGCCAACTGCACCGGACCCTCGCCATAGCGATCAGCCAGATGTTGCAGCGCCCTGATGGCATAGCGGGTTTTCTGCGACAGCATGATCCTGTCATGCGACGGTTTTTGCGTTCAGGCAAGACGCAGCGCCCAGAAAGTTGAGCAATTTGCGAGACAATTTACGCAAGTGCCTGTGATCAGGGCAATAGGCCGAAAAAGCTTTGTTACATTTCAGCTTTAACCATGCTGCAAATCTGCGCATGATGGGGCTCGAAATCATCCGCCGAAAACAACAGGGGTCACGGGCGCACACATGGCAGACGCAGCGACAGGCCAAGGGCGGTTTCGCGCCTTTATCAGCTATGCCCATGCCGATGCCGCGTTTGCCGCACGGTTGCAAAGCCGGCTGGAGCGGTTTCGCCTGCCCGGTCCGGTGGCCACGCAGGTTGCGCCCAAATCGGGGCTGAAGCCGGGACGCATCGGCCCGATTTTCCGCGACCGCGACGATCTGGCCGCCGCACACAGCTTGACCCAGGCGATCCGCGACGCCTTGCAGCAATCCGATGCGCTGGTCGTCGTGGCATCCCCTGCCGCTGCTGCTTCGCGCTGGGTGACACAGGAAATCGAGCTGTTCCGCAGTCTGCACCCCGATGCGCCGATCCTGATTGCGCTGGCATCGGGGGAACCGCAAGACGCCATTCCGGCGGTACTGCGCGCTGATGACCAGGAACCGCTTGCGGCTGATTTCCGGGCGCAAGGCGATGGCAGCAAGCTGGGCTTTCTAAAGATCGTTGCCGGACTGGTGCATGTGCCGCTCGACACGCTGGTCCAGCGCGAGGCCCAGCGCCAATTGCGCCGCGTGACCATCATCACGCTGGTTTCTGCGCTGTTGCTGATAGTCATGGCGTCAATCACGCTATTCGCGATGAGGGCACAGGCGCAGGCAGAGCGGGAACGCAATGAAGCGGAGGGATTGATCGAGTTCATGCTGACCGATCTGCGCAACAATTTGAAGGGCGTCGGACGCCTTGATGTGCTGAAACCTGTCAACCAGCGCGCCATGCATTATTATGCCAGCCGGGGTGATCTGGGCCGCTTGCCTGCCGATAGCCTGTCGCGGCGCGCCCGCATTCTGCACGCGATGGGCGAGGACGAGGGCAATCGGGGGAATCAGGTTGCGGCGCTGGCCCTTTTTCGTCAGGCGCACCGGGTGACAGCAGCGTTGCTGGACCGTTATCCCGATGATCCAGATCGCATCTTTGCGCATGGGCAAAGCGAATTTTGGGTGGGCTATACCGCCTGGCAGGCCAAAAAGCCCGAAGAGGCACGTCCCTATTTTCGCCGTTATATCGGCCTTTCCGAACAATTGGTCGATCGCAATCCAAAGCAAGCCGATTGGCTGATGGAAGCGGGCTATGCGCACAGCAATCTGGGCGTGCTGGAATTGCAGACCGATAAGCGGCCTGATCTGGCCTATAATTCGTTCCTGCGCGCCAAGGGTTATGAAAAACGCGCCGTCGCCATTGCCCCTGATAATGTCCAATTTCTGGCCGACTATGCCGATAATTCGGGTTGGCTGGCAGAAGCTGCGCTCCAGCAAGACATGCTGCGTGTCGCGCGACAGCACCGGATGGAAGAAATGGCCATCATCGAGCAGCTGCGCAATGCAGACCCTGCCAATGCGGTTTATCGACGCGAATTGGCGACGGCACGAACCGGCCTAGCCCGTATCGAAGCGCGACTGGGCGCTGCGTCCGAAGCTATTGCGCATATGCGCGCCGCCCATGCCGATTTTTCGGCGCTGGCGAAATTCGATCCATCCAATGTCGATTTGCGCGAACGCCGCAATATCGTGGCCGCCCTGTTGCGCCCGCTGGCGCAGCGCCATGGCCAGGCCGCATTGCTGGACCAGAACATTCTGCAACAGGCGCAAAGCTATTGCCAGACGGGCGCAACACGCGCCTCGCCGGAATTTTCCTGTGCAAACTAGGCCCGATTGCACATCGGAAACTGTGAACAGGGGACGGGCCATTGGAGGCAAAAATGACAGAGCAGCTTAGTTTGGTCGCGCCCATTGCCATGGATGGCAGTGGCGTTGGTCCGATAGACAGCGCCTATGTGTTGAGGATCAGCGATGTCGACCCCAAAAGGGTGCAAGCCAAGCTGACCCAGACCCAAAAATACGGTAAGCCTTTTGATGAAGAGCTGGAACTGGAAGGCCCGCAAGAAGGCAACCGCCTCGACATCAACATCAACTCCTTCGGCCCGGCGCGCATCACCTTTGTCATTGGCGACAAGGATGCAAGCTTTGCGCCGCAAACCGTCAATGGCCAGCCGCAACTGGCCGTCGTAAAACGCGAGGGCGATCCCGATTTTCTGTTCGATCCGCAATGGGATCCGAAATATGGTGGACCGGGCATAGCCGTGAGCGTTCTGCTCGCGGGGGCGGGGCAGGAACAGCTGGTGGTCAAATATGGGCTGGGCATCGTTATTGGTGACGTCAACAACACAAAATTCCTCTCGCCAATCTTTTTTGATCCAGTGATCGATAATGGCGGCGGCCCGCCCCCGCCCATCGATCCCACCGACTGACCAGCAACGCCTTGAGCGTCGCCCAAATCGGCGTATAACGTAAATGTAAAATGGGAGCCGTGGTGGACCTGAAGCATATCCTTTCTGCGGCGCGCGCCGGGGCAACACAGGCGGCATGGGCTGCGCTGAATGCTCTGCCTGCCAACGTTACGGCCAGCGGCGATGGCCTGACGCTGAAAGGCCGCTTGCTAAAGGATCAGGCCGCCACGGCCAATACCGGTGATCGCCACGCGCTGCTGAAAGCGGCGGGCGAGGCCTATGCCGGGGCCTATGCCCTGAATGATCGGGCCACCTATCCGCTGATCAATGCCGCCACCCTGTCCTTCCTTGGCGGCGCTCAGGACCGCGCCATGGAATGGGCAACGCGCTGTCTGGATCTGATTGACAGTGGCCAATATGAACCGGAAACGCCCTATTGGCTGGGCGCAACCCGGGCCGAAGCGCTGTTGTTGCTGGGCCAGCATGCAGAGGCCCGCCATGCGCTGCGCCGGGCCATGGCCGAAGCGCCGATGGCATGGGAGGATCACGCCGTTACCTTGCGCCAGTTCCGGTTGATTCTGCATGCGCAGCATCAGTCTGATGATTGGCTGGACAGCCTGATTTCGCCGCCCTGCCTCTATTATTCCGGGCCACTCGGTGTGGCTATGGATGACCTGGCCTGCCAACAGGCCATAGCCCAGCAGGTTGACGCGATTGCGC
Organism: Sphingomonadaceae bacterium; assembly: GCA_041736605.1. Classification (GTDB taxonomy): domain Bacteria; phylum Pseudomonadota; class Alphaproteobacteria; order Sphingomonadales; family Sphingomonadaceae; genus JBGSTI01. The sequence goes on along the minus strand of JBGSTI010000523.1, from coordinate 1,362 downwards.
CTGCTTATGCCGCCGGATCGCTTGCCGCTGGCTTTGACCTGTTGGTGGCCGACGCCCTGCAACAGCGCGGCATTGCCCTGCATGTGGTGCTGCCCATCGCCATAGAACGGTTTCGGTCCCTGTCGGTCGATCCACTGGGCGACGAATGGGGCAAAGTTTTTGATCGGATCATTGCCAAGGCTGATCGGCTGGAAATTCTGGACGAACCCGGCGATGCCAGCGAGGCTGCGATGCTGATGGCCGAGCACATGGCGCTGGGCGCTGCGGCTTGCGAGGCGGCATCGCGGGGCACATCGTTGCACATTCTGTCGCTTGATACGGCGCGTCTGCCCGCGCCATTGCCGGGTAAAGCCATCATGCACCGGATTGCCCGCGATAGCGGCGTATCGGATGCCTGTGGCCATGCGCTGGCTGCGCCGCAGCGGCCGATTGCGGTTATGGGCTGTGGCTTTGCCGGGGTCGAGGCGCTTAGGGCCGCAACGGAACCCGCGCATTTCGCCGAGACCGATTGGGGGGCGTTCGCTATTGTCGACGATATCGGGTCGGCTGCCAATCTGGCTTGCCGGTTGTTTGCAAAGGCCGGGCATCGGCAAATAGCGATAGATATTGCGGTGCCCGATACCGACGGCGACGGCCTGATTGCGCCTGAACGATTGGTCGACATGCTGGCGCTGGAGCCGCTGCCCTATCCGCTGGCAACACGGCCCGCTGCCTTGGCCTTGATGGCCGCTGACGCCCCCTATCGAACCAGCGTGATCGGCGAAAGCGGCAGCATCATGCGCGCGTTTGAATATTGCAGCCTGTGGCCAGCGGGCTAGATTGCAGGCCTTTCGCGCCCCAGCCGGTTGGCAATCGGAGCTGACAGCAGCAATTGCATCTGATGATAGAGCAGCACCGGCAACAGAATGAACCCTGCCTTATCCGGCGCAAACAGGATGGCGGCCAGCGGTGCACCCACCGCCAGGCTTTTCTGCGATCCGGCAAATAGCATCGTGATCCGATCGGCCCGCTCCAGCCCGATCAGGCCACCCAATTGCCATGTGCCAGCAAGCGCAAAGGCCAGATAGGCCAGCAACGCCGCAATCAGCAGCGCCAGATCAAGCAGCGCGGTTTGCGCCCAAATGCCCTGGGTCACGGCGCCTGAAAACGCGACATAAACGGCAATGGCAATCGCTGTGCGATCCAGCCAGGTGGCAGCACTGCGATATTCCAGCGTCACCGGGCGCAGCCAGCGTTGCAGGACCTGACCCAGCGCAAAAGGCAACAGCAATATCATGGCAATGCGCACCACCAGATCGCCATTGATTGCCACGCCGCGCGATCCGGCAATCAGCGCGAACAAGGCCGGGCTGACGACCACAG
>JBGSTI010000494.1:0-2606 GCA_041736605.1 Sphingomonadaceae bacterium | reverse complement strand
GAAATCCAGCTGGGCATCGGTGGTACCATAGAGAAAATAGCTTTGGTCCCGCGCCGGATCATGCGCGCGGTGCAATTCGGCCCGTCCGCCACGTCCAATCACCCGGCGCACATAATGGCCCGTTGCCAGGCAATCGGCACCCAGATCGCGCGCCATGGTCAGCAGGTCGGTGAACTTCACCCCCATATTACACTGAACACACGGGATGGGTGTGCGCCCCGCCATATATTCATCGGCGAAATTCTCGATCACCGATTCGCGAAAGGCGCTGCTTTGATCGACGACATAATGGGCGATGCCCAGCCGGTCGGCCACGGCGCGGGCATCGCGGATATCCTGCCCGGCACAGCATGCCCCGGCCCGGCCCACCGCTGCGCCATGATCATAAAGCTGCAATGTAATGCCGATGGTTTCTGCGCCCGTTGCGGCGGCAAGCCCGGCGACAACCGACGAATCAACCCCGCCTGACATGGCCACAACAATGCGGCGCGCCGATAACGGTGCCGCCAGATTAAAACTTGTGGCCTCGGCCAGAGTGGGATGGGGGAATGTCTGTGCCATGGCGGGACGATATAGGCAAAGCGGCTGTAAAATGCATCACGCGCATTTGGGATGGGGCAAAAATTTTCGCCCCATGTCGGCACAATTCACCGAAAATCAGATGCCAGAAATGGCACTTTTCCATGACTTTGCACCATTGCTAAAGCCAAATTTAAGCTTCCCTAACCGGGTATGAAACACGGTTTTACCTCCCCTTATCGCTTGGCGCTTAGAGAGGGGGCATGGACATGAACTTCCCCCATGAAACGCTGCGCAGTGCGGCCAAGGCAGATGATGCGGCGCGTGCGCTGCATCCTATCAGCTTTGACGCGCTGATCGCCTGCACGGCAGGACGGCAATATGCCCAGCGCCATCGTGGCTTTGCAGCGATTGGCAAGCGGGAAGACCGGACCTGTCTAGAAAGCCGGATCGCGTGGTTTGCCGCGCGGCCGCCATTTCGGTTTCGTGCCCTGGAAGGGATTGCCCCCGCTGGTCGATTCCTGCCCGAATCGGTGGCAGTTGCTGCCACGCCAAGCCTGAAAATGGCACTGGCCACAAAACAACGTAACCGGCCCGTTAACCGGAACGCTTCAGCTTTGTTCAAAGACGTTTGCGATAAGAATATTTCCCATGCTTCGGAGGCATCCGGTACGCCGGAACTGCCCTCAAGTCCCCCACATCGCGGCTGCGAAGCCCGCCAAAAAATTTGCACCGAGGGTTTTGAATGATCGAGAACCAGAAAATCCGTCCAGCCCGAGTCATTGGCCCGCTTGGCGAGCCGCTGACCTTGGATTCGCTGCCGCCGCCCTCGACCACCCGCTGGGTCGTGCGCCGCAAGGCCGAGGTCGTGGCTGCCGTTAATGGCGGTCTGCTGACCATCGAGGAAGTGTGCGAACGCTATTCACTGACGCTGGAAGAATTTGCGTCGTGGCAACGCGCCATTGACCGGTCGGGCATGCCCGGCCTGCGCGTCACCCGCATCCAGCAATATCGTGACCTGTACGAGCGTCAGCAAAAATATTGAACGCATGTAAAATCGTGCGGACAACTTCAACCTGAAGTGCGACCCAATGGCCGAAACCCTAGGGATTTGGCCAAGGAAACCGGAAAGCCCGGCAGTTAACGCTGCCGGGCTTTTTGATTCGCTTTCCTGTGCCCAGTCGATAGGCTGTGATACCGGCGCCGATCAAAATAACGCAATCAAGGAACCGGTCGGCGCATCGGGAGTTGAACAGACATCCCGCCGCATGGGTCGGCGCACAACAGGAGGACGTAACATGAATTTTCTGATCTCACTGGTTATCGGTGGCGTAATTGGCTGGCTGGCCAGCATGGTGATGAACCGCGATGCATCGATGGGCATTTTCTGGAACATCGTTGTGGGCTTGGTAGGTTCGCTTGTTGGTCGGGTGCTGTACGCCCTGTTCACCGGCGCTGATCTGGCTGGAATCACCAATGCTCCGCTCAGCGTGACGATGATCATTGTGTCGTTCGTCGGTGCGGTTGTGGTGCTGTTGATCGCCAATTTTGTGCAGCGCGGCCGCGCCCGCTAATCCGGCATTTTTCGATGGTTTCACCGCTATCGGACATATAGCCAATCACGGCGGGGTCTGTTCCAGGTGAACAGGCCCCGCTTGGCTTTTCAGGCATGGCACCGCGCGGCACCAAAATCGCCCTCAGCCAAGACGTTGCAGGCTTGCGCTCGGTGCATTAACCTTGTAATACACTGCTGTCATAAACGGTCGCTGATCCCCCGAAAGCGGCTGGTATTGCCTTGGCACGCCGCTCAACGCAGCGTATTGGCTCAATCCGGGGTAAAGAACGGTTTGGCGCGATGCTGTCGCGACAATCGGAGCCTGACAGGCCTGTGACGCTGGCGGTTTGAAACAAGCGCCCGGCACCTGCCTTGAGAAAGCGGATACGGATGAATTACGAAACACGGCTGAGCAAGAACGACGAAGCCGAAACGGCGCAGGCCATTGGCCCTATGGATCCCCATGATGGCCATCCCGAACAATCGCGTCGGCGCTGGATCATTCTGGCGATCATCATCGTTGCCGTGCTGG
>JBGSTI010000467.1:0-11286 GCA_041736605.1 Sphingomonadaceae bacterium | reverse complement strand
CTGGCAGGCCTTGGGCTTGTCGCATGGCTTGCAGGGCGCGCTCGCGCCAACCGGTTCATGGCCGAGGGGCATAAGCGTATCAATTCGCTGCCGTCCTATCATGGCTGGTTCACGGCTATGGCCGCGCTGTTACCCGCGCTGATTTTTCTGGCCGTGTGGCAGAGCGTATCGCCCGCTTTGGTCGATCAGGCGGTATTGGAAAGCCCGGCGGCGGCTGGCATCCCGCAAGATGATTTCCGCCGCAACGCCATTCTGGGCGAAGCGCGCTCCCTGGCCAAAAACCCGTCGCAACAGGTGTTCAACGACGCGGCGCGCAAGATTGCACCTGCCTATGCCGAGGCGCAGACCTGGTATGGCATGATTGGCCTGACCGGTGCTTTCTTGCTTGCCTTTGCAGGCGGTGCCTTTGCGTTTTTGCGCCTCCGCCCCGATTTTCGCGCCCGCCATCAGGTAGAGCGCGTGGTGATGACCGGTCTGTTGCTGGCCTCCTTGATCGCAATTTTCGCCACCATCGGCATTGTCGCTTCGTTGATTTTTGAAACAGGGCGCTTTTTCTCGATGGTGTCGCCCGCCGATTTCCTGTTTGGCACCCATTGGGCTCCATCCGACAAATTGGGCGGATCGGAAAGCGGCTTTGGCGCCGTTCCTCTGTTCTGGGGCACGATCTTTATCGGCGCGATCATCGCAATGATCATCGCCATTCCCTTCGGGATGATGAGCGCCATTTACCTTACCCAATATGCCACACCGCGCGTGCGCAGCATCATGAAGCCGGTGCTCGAAGTGCTGGCTGGTGTCCCAACGGTGGTTTACGGCTATTTCGCGGCCCTCACCATTGCCCCTGCCCTGCGCGATGTTGCAGTATCGCTGGGCATTGCCGGGGCCTCATCGGAAAGCGCGCTCGCTGCCGGTCTGGTCATGGGCATCATGATCATTCCGTTCGTATCCTCGATGGCCGATGATTCGATTGCCGCCGTGCCCAATTCGCTGCGCGACGGATCGCTGGCCATGGGCGCAACCAAGAGCGAGACAATCCGCCAGGTGCTTATCCCCGCGGCGCTTCCCGGCGTGGTCGGCGGCGTTCTTTTGGCCATCAGCCGCGCGATTGGCGAAACGATGATTGTGGTGATGGCCGCAGGCTATGCCGCCAATCTCACCGCCAATCCCTTTGCCAGCATCACCACCGTAACCGTGCAGATTGTCGCGCTGCTGACGGGCGATCAGAAATTTGACAGCCCGATGACTTTGGCGGCCTTTGCGCTGGGTCTGGTGATGTTCATTGTCACATTGTTGCTCAACCTCATCGCGATCATGATCGTGAAACGATATCGGGAAGCTTATGAGTAACCCCCCAATCGCTGCACACACGGCTCCGGCCCGGTCCAAGACCGATTGGCAGGGCGATGTCATGCAGGCCCGCATTCGCAAGCGGTATGCCGCTGAACGCCGTTTCAAGGCCATGGGCTTTGCTGCTGTGGCTTTGTCCAGCGTGTTTCTGGCGTTCCTGCTGATCAGCATGTTGAGCAATGGCCTGAATGGCTTTCGCCAGACCCAGATTGCCGTGAATTTGGACTTTCCGGCCCTGTCTGGCGGCACACAGGCATCGACGCTAAAGGGCAGCAATCCCGAACGGGCGGTCATGAACCTTGACCCGCAGGGCATGACCGAACTGGCCGTTGGCGAAGCCTTGGGCGCGCGCGCTGAAGCCGTGTTATCCCGCGATGCCTGGGTCGCTGTGCGCGACGCGCTGATCGCAGATCCGTCGCTGATTGAGAAAAAGACGGACATCTGGCTGCCTGCCACGGCCGAATTTGACCGCGCCTATAAAGACGGCGAAGCCAAGGTCTATGGCGCGGACGTTATCAGCCTTGAAAAGCAGGATAAGCTCAAGCTGGCCTTCAATTCAGGCTTTCTCACCAATTCCGATGGCACCAATCCGGCCAGTGTCGGCATCTGGGGCGCGTTCAAAGGCTCGCTGTTCACGATGATCGTGACGTTGCTATTGGCCTTTCCCATTGGCGTGCTGGCGGCGCTCTATCTCGATGAATATGCACCGCGTAATCGGTTTTCGGATATGATCGAAGTGTCGATCAACAATCTGGCCGCCGTGCCGTCGATCATTTTCGGCCTTCTTGGTCTGGTGGTGTTCTTGGAATGGATGGACTTGCCGCGCTCCTCGGCCTTGGTGGGTGGTCTTACCCTCGCACTGATGACCATGCCGGTGATCGTGATTGCTGGGCGTAACGCCATCAAATCGGTGACGCCCTCCATCCGCGAAGCGGCATTGGGCGTCGGCGCAAGCCCGATCCAGGTGGTGTTCCACCATGTGCTGCCGCTGGCCATTCCCGGCATCATGACCGGCACCATCATCGGCATGGCCCGCGCGCTGGGCGAAACTGCACCGCTGCTGATGATCGGTATGCGCGCCTTTACCGCAACCCCGCCTGAAAGCCTGACCAGCCCGTCAACGGTGCTGCCGGTGCAGATTTATCTATGGTCAGACGAAGTCAATCGCAGCTTTGTTGAAAAAACCTCTGCCGCCATTTTGGTGCTTTTGGTCTTCCTGATGGCGATGAACGCCACCGCAATCTATTTGCGTAACCGCTTTGAAACACGATGGTGACCCCGATGAACGACGTAACAACCAAGGCAATACCGGGCACAGCGCCAGCCGCCGCGATCAAGATGGCGGCGCGCAATGTCAACGTGTTCTATGGCGAAAAGCAGGCGATCCGCGACGTATCGCTGGATATCGATATGGACAACGTTGTTGCCTTTATCGGCCCGTCGGGCTGCGGCAAATCGACATTCCTGCGCACGCTGAACCGGATGAACGACACGATTGCCGGGGCGCGCGTTGAAGGCCGGATTGAACTGGATGGGCAAGACATCTATGCTCAGGCCATGGACGTGGTGCAATTGCGCGCGCGCGTGGGCATGGTGTTTCAAAAGCCCAACCCCTTCCCCAAATCGATCTATGACAATGTTTCCTATGGTCCGCGCATCCATGGCCTTGCCGCGAACAAGGCAGAGCTGGACCAGATCGTTGAAAAGGCACTGACCAGGGCTGGCCTGTGGGGTGAGGTTAAGGATCGGCTCAATGAAAGCGGCACGGCCCTTTCGGGTGGTCAGCAGCAGCGCCTGTGCATTGCGCGCGCCATCGCCGTTGATCCCGAAGTGATCCTGATGGACGAGCCCTGCTCGGCGCTCGATCCGATTGCCACGGCGCGTATCGAGGAGTTGATCCACGAACTGCGCGGCCGCTATGCCATCGTCATCGTGACGCACAATATGCAACAAGCTGCGCGCGTCAGCCAGAAAACCGCGTTTTTCCATCTGGGCACGATGGTGGAATATGGCAACACTGCCGATATCTTCACCCAGCCCAAAGAAGAGCGTACACGCGATTACATCACCGGACGCTATGGCTGACCGCCAGCAAGGATAATTCCCTATGATCAACCAGCCCAGCAACCACACCGTCAAGGCTTTTGACCAGGATCTCGCCGTTTTGCGTGGCATGATCGGCGAAATGGGCCAGCGCGCCCAGGAAGCCATTTCGGATGCCATCGAGGCACTGGCACATCGCGATACCAATCGCGCCATGAAAGTCATCGAAGGCGATAAGCAGATCGACGAGCTGGAGCGCCAGGTCGATCGCCATATCGCCCAGACCATCGCCCTGCGCGCGCCCATGGCTGATGACCTGCGCGAACTAATCGCCTCGCTGAAAATCAGCGGCGTGGTAGAGCGGATTGGCGATTATGCCAAAAACATCGCCAAGCGCGGCACCCGTCTGGACGAGCAAATCCTTTCAGAGCCGTTGGTACTGTTGCGCAGCATGGGCGAAGCGGTTTCGAAAATGGTCGCCGACGTTCTGCACGCCTATGCCACGCGCGATCCTGAACTGGCGCAAGTGGTGGTCGATGACGATCTGGCCGTTGACCAGATGTATAATACCATGTTCCGCGCGCTCATCACCTATATGGCCGAAGATCCGCGTTATATCTCCACCTGCACGCACTTGCTGTTTGTCGCCAAAAACCTCGAGCGCATTGGCGACCATGCCACCAATATCGGCGAGATGGTCTATTACCATGTCACCGGCGACATGATGGCAGAACGCACCAAGCTCGATTGATCGCTGAAAAGCGTCAGAAAGAACGGCTATGATGAAAATCAATCTGCTGCTTGTCGAAGATGATGCGGCGCTGGCGGAACTCGTCTCCTGGCATTTTGAACGGCAGGATTTCATTGTTACCCGCACTGCCGATGGCGAAGAGGCGCTGTTGCTGGCGCGCGAAGCCACGCCCGATATTGTGCTACTCGATTGGATGATCGAAAGCCTCTCAGGCATCGAAGTCTGCCGCCAATTGCGCCGCGATAACCAGACCGCAAACATCCCGATCATCATGATGTCGGCGCGCGGCGAAGAGGATGACCGCATTCGCGGGCTTGAAATTGGTGCGGATGATTATGTCAGCAAGCCATTTTCACCCCGCGAACTGGTCGCCCGCGTTCATGCCGTGCTGCGTCGTCTGCGCCCCGCTTTGGCGGGTGGTACGCTCAGCTTTGCCGATATCGAAATGGATACTGTGGCGCACAAGGTAAAGCGCGATGGCAAGCTGATCCCGCTTGGCCCCACCGAGTTCCGCCTGCTGCGCCATTTGATGGAGCATCCCGGCTGGGTTTTCTCACGTGAGCGCCTGCTCGACAGCGTCTGGGGCCATGATAGCGACATCGAAATGCGCACCGTCGACGTCCACATCCGCCGCCTGCGCAAGGCGATGAATGTCGATGATCTGCCCGATTACATTCGCACGGTACGGTCAGCGGGCTATTCGCTGGATAAAGACGGCGCGAACTGAAAATCACTTTACCCCGGCGAAAGCCGGGGCCCAGCCTGACGCCGCCACGAAAAACATCGTGCACACTGGCCCCCGGCTTTCGCCGGGGTACATGGCGATAAATCAAAAACTGATCTGCGCCCGCATGCCCAGCACGTCGACCGAATAATCGCGATCGCTGCCAGCAATCAACGCGGCGTCCTCATAAGACAGATGGCCATAGTTGATCAGAAAACGCACATAATCGATCGGCGTCCAGATCAGTGACGCCATATAGCCATCCTGCGTTCCACCAATGATCCCGGCGCTATTGAGATCAAGCCGATCATAGCGCACGTTCAATTGGATCGCGCCAATGCCGCCCTTGCTCACCGGGTTCTTGACCTTCATCGATTTGAACATGCCATCGCGATAGCCGCGCGTATCATCGGTCAGATAAACGCCCGCCTCAATCGCTGCGCCGAAAAATGTCGGATCAGCGACGCCAGCGCGGCTTACCTGCTGCCAATGGCTTTCCGCCGCAACATGGAAACGCCCGCTGATCGCAGCGCCTTCCAGGCCCCAGCTGCTGGTCTGGTGCACATTGCCGAACACACCGGTATCGATAAAGCGCGTATCGGTGGTGTGTACCAAAGGCCGCTGGCGATAGCGCGCGGAAATCACGCTGTCGCCTTCATCGCGCCAATGCGCAGAAGCGCCCAGATGCAATTGGGTCTTGCCCAGCTTAGGCGCATAAACCACGCGGCCATCAAGGCTGTAGGTATCATTTTCATCATTGTTCAGCGCCGAAATCGCATCGCTGAACACGCCGCCTTGTACCAGGATATCACCCTTGTGCCATTCGGCTGACACACCCACGCGGCGCGCAAATCCAAAGGCATCGGTAAAGGCCGCCCGCTCGATAAAGCTGGTGTCGTTGCTGCTCGACAGTTCTTCCAACGACTGGAAATTGTTGTGCTGCCCAGCAGTCAACAGCAATTCCTTATCTTTATATGACAGGAAAGCGTCGGTGATTTCGGCATCAGCTGCGGCGAAATCGACCTCGAACTTATAGCCAAAACCGCCGGGAATGCTGCCCTCGACACCAAGGCGCATGCGACGCGCTTCACTGGCAAAGCCCAGACCTTTGTCGGTGATACCTTGCGGTGTTGACACTGTGCCAGCATCAAACAGCATGCGGCCGCGCGGCTTGAATGACCAGCCCGACGCTGTCTTGATTTCAGGGGCACCCTTGAAGTTGATTTCGGTCTCCGGCTTGGCAGGTGCTGCGGGAGCAGACACCGGCACCGGAGCCGTCTGTGCCATCACCTTGGGTGATTCGGCCTCATCAACCGCACTTAAACGCTGTTCCAGAACGCTTACCTGCCGCTTCAGCGCCTCAAGTTCTGCTCGCATGGCCGCAAGTTCCGACATGGATTCAGGGCTGCTCTGCGCCCATGCCGATTGCGGCATCAACGCGGCGGCCAGCGCCAGTGCGGCCACATGGCCCGAAATCCGTAACGTCATGACATGATCCTTTTGCATCGGTCTCTGTGCGTCGCCTCAACGACATTTCAATGACAATTTGGAGACTCTTTTTATCGCAAATTGTGACACACAACTGGCCATTGCCCTGCCCCGCGCTTTGCGGCAAAGCACGCGCAACATTTTGCGCGAGCGTTCAACACCCTGCGCAAGATGACCTGATTTCTCAAAAAAGGGAGCATGAAGATGTCCATCAGTTTCGAAGGTCGCGTAGCAATTGTCACCGGCGCTGGCGGCGGTTTGGGCCGCGCCTATGCGCTTGAACTGGCCAAGCGCGGCGCCAAGGTTGTCGTGAACGATCTGGGCGGTTCGCGCGACGGCACCGGCCATTCGGATGCGGCGCTGAAGGTTGTCGAAGAAATCGAAGCCGCTGGCGGCGAAGCCATGTCGAATGGCGGCAGCGTCACCGAATATGATCAGATGGTTGAAATGGTTGCCAAGGCCAAGGAAAAATGGGGCGGCGTCCATGTGTTGATCAACAATGCCGGTATCTTGCGCGACAAGAGCTTTACCAAAATGGAACCGGCGGATTTCGATCTGGTGGTCAAGGTTCACCTGCTCGGCTCGGCCAACTGCACCAAGGCGGTGTGGGATACGATGCGCGATCAGGCCTATGGCCGTATCTTGATGACGGCCAGCTCGACCGGTTTGTTCGGCAATTTCGGCCAAGCCAATTATGGTGCAGCCAAGCTGGGCCTCGCTGGCCTGACCAAGACGCTGTATCTTGAAGGCGCGAAATATAACGTCAAGGTCAACACGCTGTCGCCGGTTGCCGCGACGCGCATGACCGCCGACATTTTCCCCGAGGCGCTGTTCAACCAGTTTGGCCCCGAAAATGTGGTGCCTGCCGCCCTGTATCTGGTCAGCGAAGATGCGCCGACCAATATGATCATCGGCGCAGGTGCTGGCGTGTATCAGGCTGCCTATGTCACGCTGACCCCCGGCGTCGCCCTGCCCGAAGACCAGCGCACGGTCGAAGGCGTGGCAGAGCATTTTGCCCAGATCATTGATCGCACCGGTGAAATCGTTCCCCAATCGGGCAGCGAACAGTCGATGCTGATCATGGGCCAGTTGCAAAAGCTCGCTGTGGCCTGATTGGGCGGTGCGGAGGGCTTGAGCCTTACCGTATTGCATCAATAATACACTTGTGGTAAAGCCTCCGCATAAAGGAGGCTTTACCCATGTATAGCGAGAGTGAAATCGAATCCGCCGTGATTGCCGGAGCCATAACCCCGGCGGCTGCACAGGCATTGCGAAACCATGTGACATCGATGCGGGCCAGCCCTGTAGCCGATGAAGAACAGTTCCGGTTGATAACCGGCTTTAATGACATCTTCGTGGTCATTGCTGCCGTCATCTTGCTGATCGCCATGGGATCGATTGGCGGCACCATACACCCGGCTCTTGGGGCCTTGATGGTCGCGGGCACAGCATGGGGCCTGTCTGAATTTTTCACCCGCCAGCGCCGCATGGCGCTTCCTTCTATCATTCTGCTGCTCGCTTTTGTGGGCGGCGTGGCTGGAACCGGTATCGGCATTCTGGCCGAACATGGCGAGGCGTGGTTCGGCTTTGATCCCGATGACCGCATCATCGCTCTGCTCGGCACCGGTATCGCGCTAGCCACGGCAGGCGCTGCCTGGCTGCACTGGCGCAGGTTCATGGTGCCGATCACGATTGCGGCAGGCACAGCGGCGCTGGTCGCCACCGGTATCGGCCTGATCTTGGCCGCCATTGGCAATAATGACCTGATCGAAGACGCGATCCTGCCTTTGCTGCTGGTCGCTGGCCTGCTGGTCTTCGGCTTTGCCATGCGCTGGGATATGAGCGACACGGCGCGGCAGACACGGCGCAGCGATGTGGCGTTCTGGCTGCATCTGCTGGCCGCTCCGCTGATTGCGCACCCGCTTTTCTCGCTGTTGGGCGTCACCGAAGGCGACAGCATTACCTTGCTGGCGGCTGGCGGTGTGATTGCGATCTATGTGCTGTTAGGCTTGGTAGCGTTGGTCGTCGATCGCCGCGCGCTGCTGGTATCGGCATTGGCCTACGTGCTGTTCGCGCTCACCAATTTGTTCCGCCAGTTCGGCGTAGTTGAATTGAATGTTGCCCTGACCGCTTTGGTCATTGGCTCGGCGCTATTGCTGCTCTCAGCCTTTTGGGCACCGATCCGTGGCAAGCTGATCCGCTCCTTGCCCGAAAACTGGCGCGGTATTGTGCCGCAGGCGCGCATCGCCGCTGCTGCCTGACGCGCCCAGATATAAAACAGAGCGCCGCTGGGAGCGATCCCGGCGGCGTTTCCATGTCAGCTATTGTTGAGTTTCAGCAATCGCCGTTCCAGCGGGGCCAGCACGCCGGCCAGTTCATGGCCGCGTTTCTGCACGATACCCCCCTCACCCACCAGCGCCCACATGCCCTGCCGGTTGCGCAGCGATGGCCGTTTTTCAATGCGGAATTCAGGCCGTTCAGCAGCGCGGCGAAAGGCGGAGAACACCGCCAGATCGCGCGTCATGGCAATAGCATAATCGCGCCAATGGCCTGCGGCGACCATGCGACCATAAAGGTCGAGAATGCGCATGAACTCTTCACGTTCAAACCCGGTCTGTTCAGCGGCGCGAACCGGAAACGGGGTGATGGTGGCAGAGTTCGATACTGCATCCATGCGCGTCAGCTCTTACTTGCTCGCCGTCCGCTTGGATTTGGCTGGGACGCTAGATTTTTCCAAAATACTGGCCTTTTCCGCCATCAACCCATCAATCTGCTTTTGCATCCGCTGCAATTCGCATTGCAGGATTTCCAGCTTTTGCGTTGCCGGATCAAAGGCCTCGCTGCACGGCGTGGCATAGGGCACGAAATCGCGCTGATAATCGCGGGCATCAACCACGGTCGAACGGGCTGGAATGCCGACCATTGTCGCGCCTTCGGGTACATCGCGGGTTACCACCGAATTGGCACCAATACGCGCGCGCGGGCCGACGATGATCGGGCCAAGCACCTGCGCGCCAGACCCGATGATCACGCCATCGCTCAAGGTCGGATGCCGCTTGCCACCAATGCCATTATCCGGGCTGGTCCCGCCCAAGGTGACGCACTGATAGATAGTGACGTTATCGCCAATATGCGCCGTCTCACCAATCACCACAAAGCCGTGATCGATAAAGAAATTGCGGCCAATGGTCGCACCGGGGTGAATATCGATGGCGGTCAGGAATCGCGAAAGGTGATTGACGAAACGCGCCAGAAAAAACAGCTCGCCTGCAAACAACCAGTGGGCGACACGATGCAGGCCCAACGCCAGAACGCCGGGATAAAGCAGGATTTCCCAACGCGAACGGGGCGCGGGATCACGGCTGCGGATCGAATCGAGATAGCTGATCAGGCCGTCAAACATCATTACACCCCTTGCGAACCCATCATTGCGCCAAGCGCCTGACCACTATCATAGACATTGCGGTGTAAATTTTCCAGTGCAAGCGCCAGCAGGATCACACCAGTTGCACCAACCCGCTTTTTTGCTGGCCACCAAAATGCTGTGCCAGCCGTTTAAGGAGACGCTCAACGCTTTCGCCCAACAATGGTTGAAGATCACGCGGCAGGATCAGGATGGTATCATCGCCCTGCCGCACCAACTGCGATTTTTGAAGCGCAAAGCCCGCGCCGCCGCACAGGCGCTGGCCCAGACGGATGGCGAGACCCCAGCCTATGGCGCGGCGAATATCCTTGATCGTTGCCAGATTGGCCTCTGCCCCGAATGGCGATGCGCCGGCGCCAAAGCTGGTATGCAGCGCCTGCGCCACCAGTGCGCGCCCCGGACCGTCGATTCCGGTCCAATTGCCGTGCAGCGCAATTTCAACGCCACGTTCGGCGCGAAAATCGGGCGTTGCCTGCCACGCGACGTCCGCCAGATGGCAGGCTGTTTCCAAAAGCCGCATCCGGCCTGCGCTTTCATCGGTGAAAAACGGTGCCAGCCACTGAAACAACGCCTTGCCCGTAATATTGAAGCGCGACTGGCGCGAACCATAGCTTTTGGCCGCCGACACCAGCGGATCTCGATGCTGCTGATCATCATTGAGATTGGCGTACAAGCAGCCTTCGCGCAGGCCATGGCTCGACAGAATATAATGATCCGGTTCCAGCACCATGTCGACAGCGCGCAGCACGGCGATGGCGGCAGGCATGGCATCGATACGGCTGGAGGATAAATCGCGAATGCTGCGCATTTCCTCGCGCGGCATGGTGGCAATGGCCTGCGCCAGAACGGGCAAGCGTTCACGCGCCAGACGATAGCTGTGCAGCACTTTGAGCGGATAGCCCATCAGATGCATGTCCAGACGCGCCAGCGCGCGCCAGCTGCCGCCAACCATATAGAATGGCTGTGTCCGCGCGGCCTCTATCAGGCCAGTGCCGTGCAAGGCGGCGACCATTTTTGCGCCCAGATCAATGACGCTTGCCTGCGCATCGACACGCAGCACGCCCAAGGGGAGCGAAACCTTTTCCCCCGGCCCATCGGGCGTTACCCGTACCAGTTCCAAGCTGCCGCCGCCAAGATCACCCGCCACGCCATTGGCGTCAGGAATGGCGCTGATGACGCCATAGGCGGCATAGTCCGCCTCTTGATCGCCAGAAATGATATGCAGATCAAAGCCCTGTTCGCGCGCGCGCGCGGCAAATTCGTCGCGGTTGCTGGCATCGCGAACCGCCGCGGTGGCCACGCACAACAGCGCATCAACCTGCATCTGATCGATGAGCAAGCGAAACCGCGCCAGGGCGCGCATGGCCCTGTCCATGGAATCAGCATCAATACCGCCGCTGCGCATCAGGCTGGTGCCCAATCGCGCCGAAACCTTTTCATTGAAAATGATCGCCGGGCTGCGCCGTGCACCGGCATAGACCACCAGCCGGATCGAATTGGAGCCGATAT
>JBGSTI010000462.1:0-3200 GCA_041736605.1 Sphingomonadaceae bacterium | reverse complement strand
AGCAGCGGCAGACAGCGGCGCAGCGCTGTGCGTTCCTTGCAATGTCACCGACTCCACCTCGCTCGCCGCTGCTCTCGCGCAAGCCCGCAGCCAGTTCGGTCGCCTTGACATCGCCGTCGCCAATGCCGGTATTGGCAAGGCTGCGCATGATGGCTCAGACGAATTTTATGGTGCCATGGCGCAACGCAACGCTGAACTGGCGCAAAGTGGCAGCTCGGCCATTTTTGTCGATCAGTTGATCCATATGCAGGATGATGGCTGGCGAGGCGTGGTGGCAGTCAATCTTGACGGCACCTTTTTCCTTGCGCGCGAATTTACCCGCATCCTTGCGGCAGACGGCAATCCGGGCAGTTTCATCGCCATCAGCTCGACCAGCGCCCAATCCGGCGAAGGCAGCCCGCATTATTGCGCGTCAAAAGCCGCCGTGATTGGTCTTGTCCGGCAATTGGCCCGCGAACTTGCCCCACGCGGTATCCGCGCCAATGCCGTGGCACCGGGGCCAACCAACACGCCGGTCATGGCTGGGATACCTGCCGAATGGATCAGCTCAATGGAACAGGCCATCCCGCTTGGTCGCATGGCCGACCCATCGGAAATCGCCGCCGCCGTCGCCTTCCTCGCCAGCGATGATGCCAGCTTTGTCACCGGGTCCGTGCTGACCGCAAACGGCGGCAGTTATTTCCTTTAGTCCGCCCGCACCTTTACCTTTGGCGCTTCGGCGCCGCGCCGCATAGTTTCAAGGAATTTCTCCAACGGCGCAGGCTCGGCGACCGGCCCGCCATGATCGCCTGTCCGCGCCCAATAATCGGCAAAGCTGGGGAACAGCTTGTGGAAATTGCCCTCGACCGGTTCGGTCCCCGGCCAGCGCATTTTCTTGTCGCCCACGGGCGGCTTGTTGAGATCGGTGGCATACCAATAAAGCGGCAGACGGCGGGCAAAATACCAGCGCGGTCCATCGGGACCATCGGCGCGGACATAATCGTCAACATACATCATCTGCATGATGACCCATTCATCCTGCCCACCCGCAACCGGCGTTTCATGTTCATTCTTGGAATAAACGACGCCATGGGCATGGTCGGCATCGTCAAATTCGATCACATGCCCGCCAATATGGTGCGACGTTCCGGTAAAGGGTGACCGCAGCGTGCGATCCATCCACGCGCGAAACGCCAGTCGGCCTGAAGCATCGCGCCCCACCCGCACATCCGCAGGAAACAGGCAGGCCATGGCGTCCATGTCCCGCATGTCGAGACAGAGCGCATATTTGGCTGGCAATTGCCGGATCTGATCGAGCGATTCCAGCCGGTCAATGCGGGCCAGCAAGCCAGTGTCGGTCATTGTCATTCCCATCCCCAAGGCGTGTCCCTGACTCCTTCGGTCAAGGAATATCGCGTAGATAATAGTTTATTGTGCTACGTTTATCAAATTATCATTGTCACGCAATCATCATTCGCGTAATGAAAATGCCATTAAAGCTACGCACTTTTGCATCACGCAATGCGCTTAGGCCGCTTATGGGAGAGGGACAATGAAATTCACTTGCTATCGCGCCATCATACCCGCCATCGCTCTGCTATCGGGCACCGCCCACGCACAGGATAGCGCACCACAAACGCAAGACACAGACAGTGTCGGCATTGGTGACATCGTCGTCACGGCCCAGCGTCGTTCGGAAAATATCCAGGACGTGCCAATCGCCATCTCGGCCATTGGCAGCCAGTTTATTGAATCGCGCGGCATAACCTCGATCGATGCGCTCAGTACTGTTGCGCCCAATGTCAAGATTGAGCGCGCGCCGTCGAGCAAGACCATCTCGCAAATCGCCATTCGCGGCTCAGTCACGATCAACCCGGCCATCACCTGGGAACCGGCCGTCGGCCTGTATATGGACGGCGTGTATATTGCCAAGGCGCAAGGGTCGATTTTCGACATCGCTGACCTCGAACGAGTCGAGGTGCTGCGCGGACCGCAAGGCACGCTTTATGGCCGCAACGCGCTGGCCGGTGCGGTAAATCTCGTCACCCGCGCGCCAAGCGGCGAAGCGGGCGGCTCGATTGATGTCTCCTATGGCAGCTATGATCAGATCCGCACCCGCGCCGTGCTTGATCTGCCGCAAATGGGCATTTTTTCGGTCAAGCTGTCTGGACAGATGGTGCAACGCGATGGCCTGGTCGATCTGGTGGCGAACCCCTTTCCTGCCGCCTTCCTCGCCGGTACGCCGCAGGTTCAGAACATCGATACCGTCAACAGCTATAGCTTTATGGCGCGTGTCCGGGCCGAACTCAGCGATTCGATCACAGCCGATTACACATTTGACTGGAACCGCCAGCGTCAGAGCCCGCAATTGGCGCAGCTACTTCGCGTCAATCGCAATGGCGATGCGCGCGACATTTTTGATCCGGCCTCGCCCAGCTATATCGCCGTTGCTCCGCTCAACCTTTATGCCAATCCGGAACGGGTTAAACAGGCCACAATCGACGCCCCGGTCTATGAACGTTCGCGCGCCTATGGCCATGCGCTGACATTGACCGCCGATCTGGGGGCAGCGACGCTCAAATCCATTACTGCCTATCGTGATCTGGCATGGTCAGACGGACTGGATCTTGACGGTTCACCGCTGGATATTGCCTATACCCAGCGCATCACCGACTATCATGCCTTTAGCCAGGAACTGCAATTGTCAGGCAGCGCCTTGAACGACAAACTGCAATATGTGATCGGTGCGTTCTACTTCAAGGAAAAGGCCGAAACCCTTGGGCCCCAACGCTTTTTTGGCCTGTTCGGTCCGTTCGGCAATTATTTCCAGTCGGATTATGGCTCGCATACAAAGGCGTTCGCTCTGTACACACAGCTCGATTATCGTCTGACCGATCAGCTGACCCTGACACTGGGTGGCCGCTATACGCATGAGCGCAAGGACATCCGTCGCTTCTTCGCCTCGGGCAGCCCGCTGACCACAGTGATCGACCTGCCCTATGGCGGTGTGCCCGATGCAACATATAGCAACTTCTCGCCTGCTGCGACATTGGCCTATGCCATCAATGACGATGTCAATGTCTATGCCCGCTTTGCCCGTGGTTTCAAATCAGGCGGGTTCAATGGCGAAACCAACGTCTTCTTTGATCCCGGCGCGCCAGCGGGCTGCCCTTCAGGCCTCACCGAATTGTGCATCCCCTATGATCCGGAAAAGGTAGATC
>JBGSTI010000445.1:0-2642 GCA_041736605.1 Sphingomonadaceae bacterium | reverse complement strand
GTGGCAGTCGCCCGCAGCGCGCCAACGTCGGACCCTGCTTGCGGCTCGGTCAGGTTCATGGTGCCGGTCCATTCACCGGTCAGCAGCCGGGGCAGATAGGCGGATTTCTGCGCGTCGGTGCCGTGCACATGGATCGCCTCCACCGCGCCAAAGCTCAGCATCGGACACAGGGTGAAAGCAAAATTTGCTGCGCCTGCGGTTTCCAGAATCAGCGCCGACAGGCTGTAGGGCAGGCCCTGTCCGCCAAACTCCTCCGGCCCGTCGATAGAGGCCCAGCCGTTCTCGACAAACGCCTGCCACGCCTCGCGATATCCGGCGGGCAGGGTGACATTGCCCTTGTCCCAGCGTGCGCCTTCGCTGTCACCAATCCGGTTCAATGGGGCGAATTCGCCCTCGGCAAAGCGGCCAATGCCCTCGACAATCGCCTCGACCATATCGGGACTGGCGGCGGCAAAGCGGTCGTGCTCACTGAGCTCGGCGATACGGGTGATGGTGTTGAGCACGAACAACTGCTCGCGGCTGGGGGCGGTGAAGGTCATGGTGTGATCTATCCGTGCTTGCGTGAATGCTGCACGGGCTATAGCGCCCAATCATGTCCGGCTCAAACGAACAAACTGTGCATGACCCGCGACGTTACGGCACCCTGTCGGTTGCCGATGCGGCGGACATATTGCGCGGCGGCGGACTGGTCGCGGTGCCGACCGAAACCGTCTATGGCCTTGCCGCCGATTCGGCCAATGCGCGTGCGGTCGCGGACATTTACCGGACCAAAGGACGTCCCGATTTCAACCCGCTGATCGTGCATGTCGCGGGTTTGGACGCGGCAAGAAAATTGGCGGTTTTTGATTCGCTGGCGCTGCAATTGGCGGAGCATTTCTGGCCGGGGCCGCTGACGCTGGTGCTGCCAAAAGCGTCGGGGTGTCCGGTGGTTGCCGCAGTGACGGCGGGTTTGGAGACAATTGCCGTGCGCTGCCCCGCGCATCCCTTGATGCAGCAATTGCTGCGTGAATCCGGGTTATATCTCGCCGCACCTTCGGCAAACCGCAGCGGCGGGATCAGCCCGACACTGGCGGAGCATGTCCGCGCCAGTCTGGGTCCAAATGCGCCGCCGATCCTCGATGGCGGACCGTGCAGCGCCGGGCTGGAGTCGACTATCATCGCGGTCGCCGGCGGTAAGGCACAAATTTTGCGCCCCGGCCCGGTGACTTTGGCGATGGTGCAGTCGGTTGTGGGCGATGCCGTTGCAGAGCATGGGGGGCAGGCGGACACTATCCAGTCCCCCGGCCAAATGGCCAGCCACTATGCGCCCACAAAGCCGCTGCGACTGGATGTTGAACAGCCCGAGATCGAAGAATACTATATCGGGCTGGGACCGGTGCAGTGCCACGAAAACCTCTCCCCATCGGGCGATCTGGCGGAGGCTGCCAGCCAGTTGTTTGCCGCATTGCACCGTGCTGATGCCAGCGATTGCAAGGCCATTGCCGTTGCGCCCATCCCTGACATGGGCATGGGTGCGGCGATCAACGACCGGCTGCGCCGTGCCGCGCACCGGGATGTCCCAACGGACGATCGATGAAACGGCATTTCTATCTTGCCGGGGGCTGCACGGCATTTGCCTTGGGTTCGATTGGCATCTTCTTGCCGCTGCTACCTACAGTGCCGTTTATGATTCTGGCGGCGTTCTGCTTTGCCCGCTCCAGTCCGCGGCTGGAACAATGGATGCTGGAGCACCGCATCTATGGCACGCACATCCGCAACTGGCGCTATCATGGCGCGGTGAGCCGCCGGGGGAAGAAGGCGGCGATTGCTGCCTTTGCTTTTAGCGTGATTGTGGCGCTCTTTCTGGTCGCCTTTCCATGGTCGATGATATCGGTGCTGGCGGCAGTGATCGGGGGGTGGTGGATATGGACCCGGCCGGAAGTGCCCCTGCCGAAAGCTGATGGGCCGAAAGCTGATGGGCCGAAAGGTGATGGGCCGGAGGCGGAAAATCCGCCCCCGACCCCTTCCGACATGTATAAGGATTGATGGGGCAACGACAGGACCAGGCCGTTTCCTTACACAGTGTCCGGAAGTTTATAGCGGCTGACCAGCATATCATAGACAGCGGGGGCCAGTAGATTGTCAAACGCGCATCCCATGCGCTGGCCGTTGTTATGGATCACTTCGGCTTGCAGCGATCCCAGTCCCGGCATGGTGATCCAGCATATCGTGCCGGGTGCGCGCATCAGATGGGAGGGGCAGCCAAATCCAGCAATCGACAGATCGGTCACAGTAACCTGCATCGACGCATCCCCGCGCATCCGCAGGCGCGCCGGAATGGCCAGATTGGTACGCTGGCTGCACCGATCCTCGACGAATTCTTCTTCGATCGGCAACGTGAACGGTTTGAGTACGAAACGAGACATGGCGATTTTCCTCTTCATGGGTTGGGTTAGCGAATTTGGCGTTTTGCCAGTTATCAGTCCTGACCCCGATATCGCGCCAAAGTGTAAATCCGGTCTGTGCCGTTCCGGTGAAACGCTATTGATAATGATTTAACCGTGAATTTTTACCGTGTTCCCAATTCCATGGACTATTTTCACAGGTTATCAGGGCAATCGGGTGAAATATCGAGCCTGCCAAATATCCTCCCCGGTACGGGG
>JBGSTI010000377.1:0-5556 GCA_041736605.1 Sphingomonadaceae bacterium | reverse complement strand
CCGCCCGGCGCGCCCGCGCATAGGCTTGTCGCGTTGGGGTTTTTCTCGCTTGTTGGCGTTATAATCTTTGCCGCGTGCCATGTTCATGTCCGTCAGAAATTCGTCAAACCAGCCCTTTGGCAGCAAATGCAGCGATTGTCATCCAGTCGTGCAGAACACAGCATTGATGGCATCGCGCGCGGCGGTGGCGTGACGAAAAGCCGGGCAATTGCGCCAGATCGCATCAAGCAACGATAAGGCATTGACAGACGCGCGCGCGTTCGCCATTGCGCCCGTCTCGGTCTGGCCCGCGCTGTTTCATCGAAGCATCGCAATCAAGCAAAATGCCAGCACCCTGTGTGGACAGGTGGCCGAGTGGTTAATGGCAGCAGACTGTAAATCTGCCCGCGAGAGCGTACGCTGGTTCGAATCCAGCCCTGTCCACCACCTTTGCATTATCGTGCCGGTTCAAATCCTGCGTCAGCGTCAGACCCTATCGGCGTCGCGGAAAGCACAGCAATTTTCACTGGCATCGCTGCTATCGTTGTGCAATCGATTGCAGAGATGCGATTTGGGCGAACCCGTGATGGTCAAAGGGAGATGGGCGTTATCATGGCAGCAATGAACACGGACCCGGCAACAGCGCAGGGCCTATTATGTGGCGGCGATGCGGCCTGGTGGCAATCCGCCGTTGGGTATCAGATTTATCCTGCCAGTTTTGCCGATAGTAACGGTGATGGCATTGGCGATATTCCCGGCATTATCAGCAAGCTGGATTATCTGGCTGAACTGGGGATTGGCTTCATCTGGCTGTCGCCCGTTTATGCCTCGCCGATGGTCGACAATGGCTATGACATATCCGATTATCGCGCCATCAATCCGGTCTTTGGCAGCATGGACGATATGGACCGACTGATCGCCGAGGCGCGTGCGCGCGGGATTGCGATCGTAATGGATCTGGTAGTCAACCACACGTCCGATCAGCATCCCTGGTTTCTGGCTGCGCAAGCTGATTGCAACTCGCCATATCGCGATTATTATATCTGGCGCGACGAACCGCCGGGCAAGGGCACGCCCGCCGATATAGAAGCCTCGTTTGGCGGATCAGCGTGGAGTCGCGATCCACAAAGTGGCGCCTATTATTTCCATCTTTTCGCTCCGCAGCAGCCCGATCTGAACTGGGAAAATCCTGCGCTTCGTGCGGATATCTATGCGATGATGAACTGGTGGCTCGATAAGGGCGTTGCCGGATTTCGCATGGATGTGATTGACTTGATTGGCAAGCAACCAGAATTGGGCATTGTCGCTGATGGGCCGCAATTGCACCCCTATTTGCAAGAAATGCATGCCGCCACACTAGCAGGACGTGACGCGGTTACAGTGGGGGAAGCATGGAGCGCCACGTGCGACAATGCGCCGCTTTACACCGCACCAGAGCGCCAAGAATTGTCGATGGTGTTCCAGTTCAGCCATGTCACCCAGTTCTGGGATGAACAATTGGGCAAGTGGAAACCCAAGCCTATCGATTGGGTCAAACTCAAGGCCATTTTTGCGACATGGCAAAACGCTTTGCATGGCAAAGGTTGGAACTCTTTATTCTGGGGCAATCATGATTTGCCACGGGCGGTTTCGCGCTATGGTGATGAGGGGGAGCACCGCGTTGCTTCGGCCAAGGCGTTGGCGACGATCCTGCATCTGATGGAAGGCACACCGTATATCTATCAGGGCGAAGAAATCGGCATGACCAATGCTGGCTTTACGCACATCAACCAATATCGCGACGTTGAAACGATCAACTTCCATCACATACAGTTGGAGCAGGGGATTGCTGAGGCGGATTTCCTTGCTGGAGCGCGTGCCAATAGCCGCGATAACGCACGTACGCCAATGCAATGGTCAACCGCTGCCCAAGCTGGCTTTACGCACGGCACGCCCTGGATTGCGGTGAACGCAAACTTTCGCACCCTGAATGTTGAACGAGACCGCGCCAACCCTGATGGGGTTTTTGCGCATTATCAACGGCTCATCGCGTTACGCCGCGAACTTGCCCTGATCCGGCATGGCGAATTTGAATTGCTGCTTCCCGATCATCCGCAATTGGTCGTGTTTAAACGCAGGCTTGGATCGAGCAGCCTGCTTGTCGTGGTGAACATGTCAGCGCAGGCCACTGTGATCCCGTCTGTGGGAATGCCAGATGTTGAAGGCTGTGACCTCATTGATGGCAAGCCGGTAACTATACGGCCCGGCATGACGCTCGCACCCTATGCTGCTTATGTTTTGCGCCTCTAGGACTTGGGTTTAAGGAAAAGGCGATTATCGCGCCTTAAGCCCCTCAATCCGCATTCAAGCGTGCGCGCATTTCTTTGCCGGGTTTGAAATAGGGCACTTTCTTGGGCGGCACGGGCACAGTTTCGCCGGTGCGCGGATTGCGGCCTGTGCGGGCTTCACGGTTGCGGGTTGAAAAAGCGCCAAAGCCGCGCAGTTCGACGCGGCCGCCTTCGGCCAGACGCTCGGTGATTGAGTCAAAGAAAATATCGACGATCCGTTCTACCTCTTCGGGCTTGAGGTCACGATTTTCGTTGGCCAGCTTTTGCACCAATTCAGAGCGGATCATTATGCGTATCTCCCGTCAGCCAACAATTGGCAGACGATTTGGGCGTGCAGACGGCCACAACACAATGCGTTGGCGCAGCCCATCTGATGCCAGTTTCCCAATCAAAACCTGTTGCGCGGCTTATTGCCTGCCTCACGCAACGTGCTTCCCCGATTTTTAAATCCGGCCTGCCCCATCCCCCCACGAGACACGCACGACCGAATTGATGTAAACAATGTCAGAAAGCGGGGCGGGATTCAAATCAATATTCCGATACAATCGGGCCGGTCGCACGCAATTGAATGGCATAATGATACCGATTGCAGCTTATTATCTGTCACAAAACAAAAAAAGAGGCTGCCAGTAAAAACCGGCAGCCTCGTTTTTTACAAGAAATTCCGATTAAGGGAGCATTGCTCCCGTATAATCAGCTCTTCTGCTTGAGGGCTTCGCCCAGAATGTCGCCCAGCGACGCGCCCGAATCGGACGAACCATACTGCTCGACAGCCTGCTTTTCTTCGGCAAGCTGATGGGCCTTGATCGAGAAGTTGGGCTTTTTCGAACGGTCGAAACCGATGACCATGGCGTCGATCTTCTGGCCGGTCTGGAAGCGGTCGGGACGCTGTTCGTCACGATCACGGCCAAGGTCGGAACGCTTGATGAAGCCGGTCATGCCGTCTTCGCCAGCCTGCACTTCAAGTCCGCCATCGCGCACTTCAAGGACAGTCACGGTGATCACGTCGCCACGCTTCAGGCTGCTTTCATTGCCACCAACGGCCGGTGCACCCTTTTCAAGCTGCTTCATGCCCAGGCTGATGCGTTCCTTGTCGACATCGACGTCGAGAACCACGGCCTGAACCATTTCACCCTTGCGGTGCAGCGCCAGCGCGTCTTCGCCCGAAATGCCCCATGCGATATCCGACATGTGGACCATGCCATCGACATCGCCATCGAGACCGATGAACAGACCAAATTCGGTGGCGTTCTTGACTTCGCCTTCGACGGTGCTGCCAATCGGGTGCTTTTCGGCAAAGCTGTCCCACGGGTTCGACTGAGCCTGCTTGAGGCCCAGGCTGATGCGGCGCTTGTCGGAATCGACTTCCAGTACCAGCACGTCGACTTCCTGACTGGTCGAAACGATCTTGCCGGGATGGACATTCTTCTTGGTCCAGCTCATTTCCGAAACGTGGACCAGGCCTTCGATGCCAGCTTCCAGTTCGACGAACGCGCCATATTCGGTGATGTTGGTCACCTTGCCCGACAGCTTGGCGCCGACGGGGTATTTGGCGGCTGCGCCTTCCCACGGATCGCTTTCCAGCTGCTTCATGCCCAGCGAGATACGCTGTGTATCGGCATTGATGCGGATGATCTGCACGCGCACGCTGTCACCAATGTTGATGACTTCGTTCGGGTGGTTGACGCGCTTATAGCTCATGTCGGTGACATGCAGCAGGCCGTCAATGCCGCCCAGATCAACAAAAGCACCATAATCGGTGATGTTCTTGACCACGCCTTCGATCACCTGACCTTCGGCCAGATTCTGGATCAGACCAGTGCGCTGTTCTGCACGGGTTTCTTCCAGAACGGCACGACGCGACACGACGATATTGCCGCGACGACGGTCCATCTTCAGTATCTGGAAGGGCTGGGGAATGTCCATCAGCGGGGTGACATCGCGCACGGGGCGGATATCGACCTGGCTGCCGGGCAGGAAGGCCACGGCGCCCGACAGGTCAACGGTGAAACCACCCTTGACGCGGCCAAAGATCACGCCTTCGACGCGCTTGCCTTCGCCAAATTCATTTTCCAGCTTGTCCCACGCAGCTTCGCGGCGGGCGCGATCGCGCGACAGCATGGCTTCGCCATCGGCATTTTCCACGCGATCGACAAAAACTTCAACTTCGTCACCGACCTTGATGTCGGCGGGCTGACCGGGAGCGGCGAATTCGCGCAATGCAACGCGGCCTTCGCTCTTGAGGCCGACATCGATGACCACGCGGTCATTTTCGATGGCGGTTACCGTGCCCTTGACGACGCGGCCTTCAAAGCCGCCTTCTGCGCCGCCCATCGAATCATCGAGCAGGGCCGCGAAATCATCGCGTGTTGGGTTTGCCGTAGAGGCCATAAATGAGAGTCCTTATATCAGTTTTCCGGCCAACCGGTTGGATCCGGTGGTCTTGGCCAAAACTGTCCCCCATGCCGGATGCGATGGAGAACATTCGCAAGGCAAAGCGTGCAACCATCGGCAAAACCACGGAAAATCAGAATGATGCGAAAACGGCAAATGCATGGAATGGGTGACCCATCCCGCCTGTGCGTCGATGCATTGATCCAGTGGCGGAGGCTGGCATAAGGGCCAGAACAACCGTCGATTTTCCGTCGCTGCCGGTTGAAAACCTGTCAGGCGAACCGGGCGCGCTTAGGCGAGAAAGCGAGAGAAAGCAAGAGAAACCGGGCGTTTTGCCGCGCGCTGCGCTTAGGCCGCGTTGCGTTGGGCCCAGCGCAGGATACGCCACGATAACGGCGCATCGGCAAGGATCAGGTCAGGCCAAGGCGATCCGGTCCATGGTGATGCCATTACGCCGCGCTGGACGGTCATGTCAGACGGTGCCGCGATGCGGCGCTTTGCTATGATTTGCCCCTGTATCATGGCCACGCTTATGATGGTTCAGCTTGGCAAAGCGATGAAATTGGCATGACAATTTGATGACGTACAAGCTGTACTCCGGCGCAGGCCGGAGTGGTGGCAATGGAAACTAATGTTGCGCATTATCGCCACCGCTCCGGCCTCCGCCGGAGCGCATGGTCTATCGGGGGAGGCGTCGCTCCACCGCCGCAATCGCTGCTGCAATCGCCTCATCGCGGCCCAATTCTGACGTATCGATCAGCACCGCATCATCGGCCATCAGCAGCGGTGCAGTGCTGCGCCCCGAATCGCGGGCGTCGCGTGCCTCCAGATCGCGGCGGATGGCCTCGCGTGCCGC
>JBGSTI010000286.1:0-6386 GCA_041736605.1 Sphingomonadaceae bacterium | reverse complement strand
CGCCAGCGATTGCGCGCTGGGTTCGCGCATCAGGCTGAACCGGCCCATTATTTATGGTCCAGCCATGGAAAGACCGGCAGACCTTTGGATCGCAGCCATTCGGCATTGTAGAGCGAGGAGAGATAGCGAAAACCCGTATCGCACAGGATCGTGGCAACGCGCGGCGATGGCCGTCCCTCCGCCACCAGTTTCTGGCCCAAAGCCACGGCGCCAGCAATATTGATCCCCGATGACAGGCCAAGGCACAGTCCCTCTTCGGTCAGCATCCGTTGCACCCAGACCAGTCCTTCCTCATCGGAAATGCGAAACTGGGTATCGATGGGCGCGCCATCCAAATTGGCGGTGATGCGCCCCTGCCCGATGCCCTCGGCCACCGAAGACCCTTCGGCCTTTAACTCACCATGCGCGAAATAATGATAGAGCGCCGCACCATGCGGATCGGTGAGTGCGATCTGGATATTCTCATCAAATTGCTTGAGACCCAGCCCCACCCCGGCAATCGTGCCGCCCGTGCCCGCTGCGCAGGTAAAGCCGTCAATGCGTCCGCCCATCTGCGCCCAGATTTCCGGAGCCGTCCCCTCAATATGCGCGCGGCGATTGGCGATATTATCAAACTGATTGGCCCAGATCGCGCCTTCGGTTTCCTCAGCCAGGCGGCGCGAGGTGTGGACGAAATGCCCCGGATTGGAAAAAGGCGCGGCGGGCACCAGCACCAGTTCCGCGCCCAAAGCCCGCAGCGTATCCATTTTCTCCCGCGACTGGGTTTCGGGCATGACGATGATTGTCTTATACCCCAAAGCATTGGCGACCAAAGCCAGACCAATGCCGGTATTGCCCGCTGTGCCCTCAACAATCGTGCCGCCAGGCTGCAACGCGCCCTGCGCCTCAGCATCGCGCACGATCCACAAAGCCGCGCGGTCTTTGACCGAGGCACCGGGATTGGCAAATTCGCACTTGCCGTAAATGTCGCACCCTGCGGCCGCGCTTGGCCCGGCAAGGCGCACAAGCGCGGTATTGCCAATCAGGGAAAGCGTGTTCGGAACGGTGGTGTCTGAAATGGATGTCATGAAACCGGTTTAGGCGAGGCCAGCCGGTCGGGCAAGGGCCTGCTATTCACGTCCAGCACGAATGGCGGCACCAGCAGCAAAAGGCGCGATGGCCAGCAGCGCCAGCGAACAGGCGGCGAGCAAGAGCAGGCCGCCCTCACCCCCCGGTTGCAGGCTGCCCGCGCCAAAGATCAGCAATGGCACCGCCAGCGGAATGACCAGCAATCCGCCCAAGGCCGATCCGCCGCGTAAGCCCACTGACAGCGCCGCAATGGTAACCCCCAAAGCCGCCAGCCCCGGCGTTCCGGCGAGCAAGCCCCATTCCAGCGTCACCAGCGTATCGCCATCCAGCCCCAGCATCATCGCCGACACCACCGCCGCCAGCATCAAGGGCGGGCCAAAGCTGAGCCAATGGGCAATGATCCGCGCCAGCATCACATAATCTTCGGCCAGACCACGCAGCGCCCATTGATCGAAAAAACCCTGCTCCCAATCGGGTTCGACCAATCGGTCCAAGGGCAGGATCGAGGCCAATAACGCCGCAACCCAGATCACCCCTGCCCCCGTGCGCTTCAGCAAGGGCGCGTCCGGCCCCACCGCAAAGGGAAACAGCATCGCCACCGCGAGGAAGAACAGCACCGGCAAAGCAAAGCCGCCGCGCCGTGCGCCTTTGGCTCCGCCCAAGCCATAAGCCAAAGCGACATCACGCCAGATCAGCATCGCCAATATCCGCATCATGGCCGATACGCCTCCAGCGCCAGCGGGGTCATCGCGCGGCCCGGCAGAACGACATGCGACGCGGCAATGATCGCGCCGCCTTTGTCGCGATGCCGATCCATCATCGCGCCCAGTCGCTCGCATGACGCCGAATCCAGCCCATTGGCGGGTTCATCCAGCAACCAGACTTGCACACCAGACAGCATCACCCGCGCCAATATCGCCCGCTTGCGCTGGCCAGTGGACAGATAGCGCACGGGAATATCGGCCAGATGCGACAGGTCCAGCGCATCCAGCGCCTCGGCCATCGTCACTTTAGCCCCCGCATCAAACGCCGCCCACCAACCCAAGGCATCGCGCAACGGCCGGTGCTGATCCAGCGCCAGTTTTTCATCAGCCAGCGCCAATGGCGCGCGGCGATCAACCTGTCCGGCAAAGGGCCGCAACAGCCCGGCCAGCAGGCGCATCAGGCTGGATTTGCCAATCCCGTTCGGCCCAGTGATGTGCAATCCATCGCCGCTCTGCACTGCCATATCCAGCCCGCGAAACAGCAAATTGTCTCCGCGCAAACAGGCAAGGCCGCTGGTGCTCAGCAAAGCATCATCGCCGCTTGGCAATTTGGTCTTGTCATGGTCACACTGCGGCATCATGGAAGCTTGCATAGGGCAAAGCCCGCTTCAATTCCAAGGCCCATGGAACACATAAAGGGAATATGATGACCAAGCCCCAACGCCTGAACGATGATGCCCGCGCCGATGCCATCGCGCGCTTCAGCCACTGGACGCACGAGCCGGAGCGCGACGCGCTGGTCCGCGATTTTCGTTTTGGCGATTTTGTCGAGGCGTTCGGGTTCATGACCCGGGTGGCGATCCTGGCTGAAAAGGCTGATCACCATCCTGAATGGTCAAACGTCTATAACCGGGTGACAATCTTGCTCACCACCCATGATTGCGACGGCCTGTCCCAGCGTGATGTAGACATGGCCGCCGCTATAGAAGGCTTATTATAAGCTCAGTCTTCCGGTGCGATGGCAACGCGCAGGCCGTCAAGTTCATCGGTCAGCGTCACCTGGCACGACAGGCGCGAGGTTTCGTTGCGGTGATCCGAGCTGTCGAGCAGATCGTTTTCATCTTCGCTCATCGCAGGCAGCTTGGCCAGATCATCAGCGTTCACATGAATATGACAGGTCGCACACGAGCAGCAGCCGCCGCACAAAGCCAGCAATTCATCAAAGCCATTGTCGCGGATGATTTCCATCACCGACAGACCGGCGCTGGCTTCAACAGTCGATTCTTCACCGGCGCGATTGGTAACGATAAGCTTTGGCATGGCAGGATTTTCCCCGATTGGATGCGGACAACAATTTGCGCGCCGCTATGCTGCGCCGTGGCGGGTTTGGCAAGATTCCAATTGGCAAGCGGCATCATAACTTTTATCAGTGGCAGAACATTTCAGGAACTGAGAAATTATGGCACTGACCGCAGAGCATATTACCACCGGGTTGGATAGCATCGCCGCCCAAAATCCCCGCATTTCCGCCGCGCTGGCCAAGGCGGGCTATCCCGAACCGCGCATCCGCGAAACCGGTTATCTCACCATGTTACGCACCATTGTGGGCCAGCAGGTGAGCGTCGCCGCGGCGGCATCGGTGTGGAACAAGCTGGAGGCGCAACTGGGTGCAGACATGCCCTTGGACGCGATATTGGCAGCGGATTTCGACGCGCTGCGCGCCTGTGGTCTATCCCGCCAGAAACAAGGCTATGTGCGCAGCCTGGCCGAATTGGTGCAGGCCAATGCTGTTGATTTCGATGCCCTGCCCGCTGACGACGAAGCCGCGATTGCGGCATTGACCAGCATCAAGGGCATTGGCCGCTGGTCTGCCGAAATCTATCTTCTGTTCGCCGAAGGCCGCCCCGATATCTGGCCTGCGGGTGATCTGGCGGTGCAGATTGGCGTCGGCAAATTGCTGGGCCTGCCTGAGCGGCCGAGTGAGAAGGAGACGCGGGCGCTGGCGGATATATGGTCTCCCCACCGGGGCGCGATGGCGATTTTTACCTGGCATTGCTATAATATGGACGTGATTTGATAGGGCGAAACGCGTCATCCTGAACTCGTTTGGGTAACAGCCCATCCCCCAAATTATTTACACCCGCCCCCTTGAAACGCGCACCATCCGCCGTATTATCCCAATAATACAGGAGAACGCACATGCTTGGTAAAATTACAAAATCCCTGATTATGGCTGGAGCTGCTATGAGTGCCGTTATGTCTACCCCCAGTGCTGTTGCGCAAACCGGCGATGCGCCGTTGATCAGCCGAGCTGCGCTGTTTGGCAATCCCACCAAATCGGCGGGCCGGTTAAGCCCCGATGGCAAATATTTCACCTATCTGGCGCCCAAGGATGGCGTGATGAATATCTGGCTGGCATCGGCCGACAAGCCCAATGAGGCCAAGGCGATCACCACCAGCACCGACCGCCCGATCCGCCAATATTTCTGGGCCCCTGATGCCAAGAGCGTGCTCTATATTCAGGACAAGGGCGGCGATGAGAATTTCCTGCTCTATTCCATCGATGTTGCGACTGGCGTGGAAAAGACGCTGACGCCGTTTGAAAAAACCCGCGTGCAGCTGATCGGCGCCTCGACCATCCACAAG
Organism: Sphingomonadaceae bacterium; assembly: GCA_041736605.1. Classification (GTDB taxonomy): domain Bacteria; phylum Pseudomonadota; class Alphaproteobacteria; order Sphingomonadales; family Sphingomonadaceae; genus JBGSTI01. The sequence goes on along the minus strand of JBGSTI010000286.1, from coordinate 1,968 downwards.
GACCGGTTCCTGATCGGCCTGAACAATCGCGATCCGCGTTTCCACGATGTCCATTCGCTCAATCTCAACACCGGCGAAACCACTTTGGTGATGCAGAATGATGCCTATGCCGGGTTCCTTGCGGACAATAATCTGGAACTGCGCATGGCGCTGCGCCCCAATGCAGCGGGCGGCATGGACTATTTCAATATCGTCAGCGGCAAGGTGGATGAAAAACCCTTTGCCAGCACAGGCCTTGAAGACTCGCTGACCACCAATCCGGCGGGCTATACCTCTGATGGCAAGACGCTCTATTGGCTCGACAGTCGTGGCCGCAACACCGCCGCGCTGATCGCGCAGGACGTGGCCAGCGGCGAAACCCGCATCATCGCCGAAAATGCCAAGGCCGATATTGGCGGCACGCTGACCGATCCGATCACCGGCGAAGTCGAGGCCTATTCGGTCGAATATCTGCGCGACGAATGGACCGCGATTGATCCCGATATCAAGGCCTCGCTCGATTTCCTGAAGTCAAAGCTTCAGGGCGATTTCGGCGTTGCCTCGCGCACCGATGCCGATGACAAATGGATTGTCGGCAATGATCCGGTGGTCGCGCCGGGCCGCACCTATCTTTATGATCGCAAGGCATCGACGCTGACCGAACTCTACACGCCGCGCCCCGAACTGGTTGGCGCGCCGTTGCAGCCGATGCAGGCGCTGGAAATCCCCGCGCGCGATGGCCTAACGCTGACATCGTACCTCACCCTGCCGCCGGGCAGCGACACGGCCAAGACCGGCGTTCCGGCCAAGCCCGTGCCAATGGTATTGCTGGTCCATGGCGGCCCGTGGGCGCGCGACAGCTTTGGCTATAACAGCTATCACCAATGGCTGGCCAATCGCGGTTACGCCGTAATGTCGGTCAATTTCCGTGGCTCAACCGGTTTCGGCAAGGAGTTCATCGAAGCGGGCAACCTGGAATGGGGCCGCAAGATGCATGACGATCTGCTCGACGCGGTCGATTGGGCCGTGGCCAAGGGCGTGACGACCAGCGACAAGGTGGCGATCATGGGTGGCAGCTATGGCGGCTATGCCACGCTGGCTGGCCTTGCCTTCACCCCTGAAAAATTCGCCTGCGGTGTCGATATTGTCGGCCCCTCGAATTTGGAAACCCTGCTGAAAACCATCCCGCCTTATTGGGCGCCGGTGGTGGCGCAGTTCCACGAGCGTATGGGCAATCCGAACACGCCCGAGGGCCTGGCCCTGCTAAAAGAGCGCAGCCCGCTGTACAGCGCCGACAAGATCGTGCGTCCGCTGTTGATTGGCCAGGGTGCCAATGATCCGCGCGTCAATCAGGCGGAATCGGACCAGATCGTGGCGGCGATGAAGGCCAAGAACATCCCGGTCAGCTATGTGCTGTTCCCCGATGAAGGCCATGGTTTTGCCAAGCCTGCCAACAATATCGCGTTCAACGCGGTGACCGAGAATTTCCTCGCCACCTGCCTTGGCGGCCGCGCCGAACCGATTGGCGACACATTGTCGCAATCGACCGCGCAGATCGTTGACGGCGCGCAGTTCGTGAAGGGTCTGGAAGAAGCTCTGGCGAAGTAAGGCAAAAGAAAAGGCCCACCCCCAACCCTCTCGCAAGCGGGAGGGGCAGCGAGACTTAGCGGCCCGCAGGGCGGCTTAGTCGCAGCGGGGTGGGTAAATTGATACGTTTGAAAAGGCCCGCCCCAAAAGCAGGCGGGCCTTTCCCTATCCCGTTCCCGCCGCTAGGCTGCTGACACAAAAGTAAGCAAGCATTGGGAGAGCGGCCATGTCTCAAGACAAATGGATATTCATCACCGGCGGCGCATCAGGCATTGGCCGGGCAGTGGCGCAGGAATTTGGGCGGCGCGGCTGGGGCGTAGGCCTGGCCGATGTCAACGCCGTTGGCTTGCGCGAAACCGCCGCGATGCTGCCTGAAGGCGCGGCCAGCGTTCATATGCTCGA
>JBGSTI010000254.1:0-2152 GCA_041736605.1 Sphingomonadaceae bacterium | reverse complement strand
ATCGAGTTCAACCGCCGCGTGCTGGAAGAGGCGAGCAACGCCGCGCATCCATTGCTGGAAAGGCTCCGCTTCCTGTCGATTTCGGGTAACAATCTCGATGAGTTCTTCATGGTCCGCGTCGCCGGGTTGGTGGGGCAGGTGGTTCAGAATGTTGAGCACCGTTCTGCCGATGGCCTCAATCCGGCGCAGCAACTGGCGGCGATCTATGCCGAAACCGCCGATCTGGTGAAGGATCAGCAACGCATCTGGAGCGAATTGTCGCACCTGTTGCAAGATGCCGGCATTGTAGTGACTGAAGTGGCGCAATTGCCTGAGGCGACACAGGACTGGCTGCGCACCCACTTCATCGAACAGATTTTCCCGGTGCTTACCCCGCAGGTGCTGGATCCGGCGCACCCGTTTCCGTTCATCCGCAATCTGGGCATGTCGCTGATTTTCGATCTGCGCCGCCTGTCTGATGGCCGCGAAGTGCGCGAACTGGTGATGCTGCCCGCCACCATGGCGCGGTTTATCCGCCTGCCCGGTGACGGAGCGACCTATGTACCGTTAGAGGCGATGATCCGCGCCTTTGCCGGTCTCTTATTCCCCGGCTTTGAAGTCATCGGATCGGGCGTGTTCCGCATCATCCGCGATAGCGATATCGAGGTTGAGGAAGAGGCCGAAGATCTGGTCCGCTATTTCCGATCCGCGATCAAACGGCGCAAGCGCGGCCAAGTGATCCAGCTGGAAGTATCCGAAGACATGCCATCGCCATTGGCCCGTTTGCTTGATGAGCATTTGCTCGATAAGGGCGCGACGCGGGCACGGCATGGCGGTATTATCGCCGTGTGCGACCTGTCGATGCTGGTCGATGAAGACCGGCCTGACCTGAAATTCGCCAGCTTTGACGCCCGTTTCCCTGAGCGTATCCGTGAACAAGGCGGCGATTGCTTTGCCGCCATCCGCGCCAAGGACATTGTCGTCCACCACCCCTATGAAAGCTTTGAGGTGGTCATCGCGTTCCTGCAACAGGCCGCGCAAGACCCCGATGTCGTGGCGATCAAACAGACATTGTATCGCGCAGGCAAGCAGTCAGCGGTCATCCGCGCGCTGATCGACGCGGCAGAGGCTGGCAAATCGGTGACGGCTGTGGTGGAACTCAAAGCCCGGTTCGACGAGGAACAGAATCTCTATTGGGCCAATGCACTGGAACGGGCAGGGGTGCAGGTGGTCTATGGGTTTATCGACTGGAAAACCCATGCCAAAATCTCGATGGTCGTGCGCCGCGAAGCCGAGGGCTATCGCACCTATTGCCATTTCGGGACCGGTAATTACCACCCGGTGACAGCGCGGATTTACACGGATCTCAGCTTTTTCACCGCCGATCCGCGCGCGGGGCGTGATGCGGCACAGATTCTGAACTATATCACCGGCTATGTTGAACCGGCGAATATGGAACTGATTTCCATGTCGCCGCGCCATATGCGCAATGATCTGATCGCGCTGATCGATGCCGAGATGGATCATGTCCGCGCCGGTCGCCCCGGAGCCATCTGGGCCAAGATGAACTCGCTGGTCGATCCCGCAATGATCGAAAAGCTGTATGCCGCCAGCAATGCCGGAGTGGAAATCGACCTGATCGTGCGCGGCATATGCTGCCTGCGCCCTGGCCTTCCGGGCCTGTCGGATAACATCCGTGTCAAATCGGTGGTTGGCCGATTTCTGGAACATAGCCGCATCTGGGCGTTCGGCAATGGCCGCGATCTGCCCAATAATGGCGCCAAAGTGTTCATCAGTTCGGCGGACTGGATGCCGCGCAATTTTGACCGGCGGATCGAATATATGATGCCGATCAGCAACCCCACGGTGCATGATCAGATTCTGGACCAAGTGCTGCTCGCCAATTTGCTCGACAATCAGCAGAGCTGGACCTTGGATAGCGATGGCCAATATCACCGCGTCAAAACCGATGCCAAGCCCTTTAACTTGCACAAATATTTCATGACCAACCCGTCGCTTTCCGGGCGAGGCACGGCGCTGAAGGATCGGCGCGGAGTGCCGAAATTGCGGCTGGACCGCCCATCGGCAAAGGACAAGACGGATGCCTGATTTGCTGGCACCTGTGCCAATTCCCGATAGCGATGATCATGCAGGGGACTATCGCACGGCGATT
>JBGSTI010000024.1:0-1515 GCA_041736605.1 Sphingomonadaceae bacterium | reverse complement strand
AGGAAAAGCATGTCTGATCAAAACTCTATCGGCGTTTCTGAACAAATCTTGGCAAATGCGGTGCGCGTTCTTGCCATGGATGGGGTGGAGGCGGCGAAAAGCGGCCATCCCGGAATGCCGATGGGCATGGCCGATGTGGCGACTGTGCTGTTTCGTGATTTCCTGAAATTCGATGCCGCCGATCCGCGTTGGCCGGATCGTGACCGTTTCGTTCTGTCGGCAGGCCATGGATCGATGCTGATCTATGCGCTGCTGCACCTGACCGGCTATGCGCGCCCGACATTGGACGACATCCGCAATTTCCGCCAGCTGCACAGCCCGTGCGCAGGCCATCCCGAAAATTTCGAGCTGGAAGGCATTGAAACCACCACCGGCCCGCTGGGTCAGGGGCTGGCGACCGCCGTTGGCATGGCGATGGCAGAGCGGCACTTGAACGCGGTGTATGGCGATGATCTGGTCGATCACGCCACTTGGGTGATTGCCGGCGATGGCTGCCTGATGGAAGGCATCAATCACGAGGCGATTGGCCTTGCCGGGCATCTGGGTCTGGGCCGGTTGAACGTCTTGTGGGACGATAACCGCATCACCATCGACGGCGCGGTTGATCTGTCGTCCAGCGAAGATGTGGCGGCGCGTTATGCGGCAACCGGTTGGCACGTGACGGCCTGTGATGGCCATGATTTCGCCGATATCCGCCGCGCGCTGGCAGAGGCTGCTGCCGATCCCCGGCCCAGCCTGATTGCATGCCGCACACTGATCGGCAAGGGCGCACCCAACAAGCAGGGCACATCGGCCACGCACGGTTCGCCATTGGGCGCAGATGAGGTTACGGCAACGCGCGAGACACTCGGTTGGAACTTGCCGCCCTTCGCGCTGCCTGATGATGTCGTGGCGGCGTGGCGCGCAATGGGAGCCAAGGGCGCACAGGATAATGCGGCTTGGAAAGAACGCCTTGCAAGCAACACAAATAAAACGGTTTTTGAAAATCAGTTGGCCGGTAATTTCGATGCCGCTGCTGCGTTGAAGCCCTACATCACCGATCTGATCGCCAATCCGCAAACCGTGGCAACGCGCAAGGCCAGCGAGATGGCCTTGGGCCCGCTGACGGCCGCGATCCCGGCCATGATGGGTGGTTCGGCTGATCTCACCGGTTCAAACAACACCAAAACTGCGGCCACAAAGCCTTTCACCAAAAATGATTATTCGGGCCGTTACGTCTATTACGGTATCCGCGAATTTGGCATGTCGGCAGCCATGAACGGCATGGCGCTGCATGGCGGGATCGTGCCCTATGGCGGCACGTTCATGGTGTTTTCGGACTATTGCCGCGGTGCCATCCGCCTCTCTGCCCTGCAACAGGCGCAAGTCGTCTATGTGATGACGCATGACAGCATCGGCCTTGGCGAAGATGGCCCGACGCACCAGCCGATTGAGCATCTGCAAAGTTTGCGCGCGATGCCCAATCTGCTGGTTATGCGCCCGGCCGATGTGGTGGAAACCGCCGAATGCTGGCAA
>JBGSTI010000231.1:0-1557 GCA_041736605.1 Sphingomonadaceae bacterium | reverse complement strand
AATCAGCCTTCGAAATCACCGCCCAGGCTGGTGTTGCGGGTTGGCGCAGCGGCGGTGAGGCGCAGGGCCTCTGCCGACAGGCTGATCGAGCCGACTTCATCGGGCGTATCATCATCATCCATCTGCACGCGCTGCATGCCAACGGTCAGGCTTTCCTTCAGCTCTGCCGGGCGCACGGTTTCTTCGGCGATGTCGCGCAGGGCAACAACCGGGTTCTTGTCCCGATCACGATCGATGGTCAGTTCGGCGCCGCCTGAAATCTCCCGCGCACGCTGGGCTGCCAGCAGCACCAGATCAAAGCGGTTGGGGATCTTGTCGACGCAATCTTCAACGGTAACGCGGGCCATGGCGGCTCCCATAAGGCTTGAGGATAAAGGGAATAATCATGCGGCCATCGCCGCAAACACGGGAAATGTCAAGAAAAACTGTAAAAAACACCTTTATATCAAGGGCTTATACCCTATTCTTTCCAGCCCCAGAATAGCTTGCAAGGCGGCACGTTTTTCCATTCGACGCCCGAATCAATATGGTTGAAATGCGGGGACATGAAGTCGCGCGCTGCCGCCGTATATTGATAGACCAGAAAGGCCCCGCCCTTGCGCAAAATCGCATGGGTGGCAGCGGCAATGCGCGGGCCGACATTGCCGGGCAGCGTTGAGAAAGGCAGGCCCGACAGCACATAATCCGCATGGTCAAAACCGTGCGCACGCACGATATCCTCGACATCGGCGGCGCTGCCCAGAATGGCGCGAAAGCGGCTATCGCCAATGCTGCGTTTCAAATAGGCGATGAAATCGGGATTGGTATCAATCACGATCAGCATGCCATCGCGCGGCAGACGGTCGAGCACGGGCTGGCAAAAGGTGCCGACACCGGGGCCATATTCGACGAACAGCTTGCACTCATCCCATTTTACCGGGGCCAGCATGCTGCGCACAACAAAGGGCGACGAGGGCAGAATCGCGCCAACCATCACCGGATGCTTGATGAATCCCTTAATGAAAACGCCCCATGGGCCAAAGAATCGGGCAATCCGCGTGCGGATACGCTGGCTCAGGCTGGCCTTGGCCAGCTCGACACTCGACATGCGGGAAAAACCTTATGCTATTTTCATTCAAACGCCGCTGTCGCAAATTTGCCAAGCTTTTGCAACAATTGAGCCATTGATCAGCGGGGACTTGCCAAAGTGCGCGCAAGGGATGACAGACGGTTTATATATCTGTTGAAAGCCCCCGCTCCCGATGCCCAAGCATCCCGATTCCGAACCCGCTGATACCAGCACCGGCACCGTCACCACCGATCGCATGGTGGTGCTGTTTCTGGTGATGCTGGTAACAGCGGCGGGCAATACGGCGATGCAATCGGTAATGCCATCTATCGGCACCAAATTGGGTGTCGCCGATATGTGGGTGAGCCTGGCCTATAGCTGGTCGGCGTTATTGTGGATGACCATGGCCCCACGCTGGGCCCGCCAATCGGACAAGCGCGGGCGCAAGGCGTTGATGAATCTGGGCATGATCGGCTTTATCAGCTCGTTTAGCCTGTGTGGTGCGATCC
>JBGSTI010000226.1:0-3138 GCA_041736605.1 Sphingomonadaceae bacterium | reverse complement strand
GAAAGTTGATCGACGCCAGAAACGGTTTTCCACTGGCCTTTTCGCTGTCGATATAATCGATCATCCGGTCAACAAGCAGCGTCGAGGAATAAAATTGTGCAGGCAGTTTGGCGGGTTTGCCATCCTCGGTCCAATCGGCATGTTGATAGAGCAGCAGATTGGGCTTGGCCTCGAAATTGTCGGCTCCTGATTGGGAAAGCGCCAGCGCCCGGTCATAACCGCGCGCGGTGGGCAAAGTGTCGGGCGTATGGCCCAGATGCCATTTGCCCGTCAGATAGGTGCGATAGCCAGAGGCGCGCAGCAACTGCGCCATCGTGACCACCCGGTTGTTAAGATGCGTTTCATAGCCGGGCTTACCCAGATGCGCGGGCGGGATGGTTTCGGGCATGTTGCCCAGCCCTGCGCGGTGATTGATCACCCCGGTTTGCAACATCGCGCGGGTTGGCGAACAGCTTCCTGCCACATGGAAATTGGCAAAGCGCACACCCTGTGCCGCAAGCGCATCGAGATGCGGCGTCGCCATTTCGCCGCCAAAGGCCCCGACATCGGTAAAGCCCCAATCATCGGCCAACAGGATCACGATATTGGGCGCTTTGCGTGGGCTCAACTGGGCATTTGCCGGAATTGGCAGGCACAATGACAGGGCGACCAGCGCGGCAAAAGCATGTTTGATCATGCCGCAAAACTGTAGGCAAAATTATGGCATAATCAATGCCAATATTCTGCCGTGCCGCTCAATGATTGGGCAGATGCTGCCCCAGATGCTTGCCTGCCAGATAGCCAAAGGTCAGCCCCGGCCCCAAGGTTCCGCCTGCGCCGCCATAGGCCCCGGCCAGTATCGAACCCATGGCATTGCCTGCTGAATAAAGGCCGGGAATGGCGTTGCCGTGCCAATCGACCACCTGCCCATCGGCATTCACCTTTGGACCGCCCGCCGTGCCCAGCGCGCCCGATTCCATCTTCACCGCGTAAAACGGTCCCTGATCGATCAGGCCCAAAGTGCGATACGGCGGTTCAAAATCAGGGTCGCCCCACATGGTGTAATTGTCATAACTGTTATCGCCGCGATTAAAGTCATCATCATGGCCGTTTTTGACCATCGCGTTGAACCGTTCGACTGTTGCCACCAACCCAGCAGGATCGATGCCAGCTATGGCGGCCAACTCTTCCAACGTATCAGCTTTCATCAGATATTCGTAGGATGCCTCCGATCCCGGCATCGATGTGAATAGCGGATATTTGTCCTTGTATCGCTGATCAATGATCAACCAGTAAGGCAGATTGGCATAGTCATGGCGGCCTGCGTCAAAGGCGATCACGGCCTTGCCCATGGCATTGTAATTGGCCGCTTCGTTGACAAAGCGTTTGCCCGCGCGGTTGACCAGAATGGCGCCGGGGCGGGCGCGCTCGTCCGAACCCAGCATGTAATTGGGCTTGGCGCTGCGCGATTTGGGTTTGTATTCCAGCACGCTCTGCTGCCAATAGGCATCCTGCATGCTGGCCAATTGCGCGCCTGCCTCAATCGCCATGATCAGGCCGTCGCCTTCATTTTCCGGAACGCTGACTGGGCCGGTGAGCGGACCGCGAATGAAGGTTTTGACCAAAGCCTCGTTCCATTCAAATCCGCCCGTGGCAATCACCACGCCGCGCCGGGCGCGCACGCGGAAATCCTTGCCCTGCGCATCTTCGGCAATCACGCCGATGATGCGGTCGCCATCCTTGATCAGCTTGCGCGCGCGCTTTTCAAATTCGACGGGAATGTTGCGCTCAATGACGCCGAGGAACAGCGCGCCGACCAAGGCCTGGCCCAACCCGCGATAATCGCCTGCCTCGCGCTCTGCCAGCATTTCCGGCGTCAACGTGCCGCGCACCGCCTCCATCAGGCTGCCGCGCATCGGATAGGCCATTTTGGTGGGGTTCACCCGCGATGCCCATTTGCCCAGCCGTTCACAGGCAAAGGCGTCATTATCAAGGCTGCGTCCGCCATCGGGTTTCGCGCCGGGCAAATAGGGCTGATAATCGGGAAAATCATCATAGGCGTGGAAGCGCACCGGCGTCTTGTCGGCCAGATAGCGGACCATTTCCGGCCCATATTCCATGAACGCGCCCAGCGTTTCGGGATCAAGTGCGCCTGGGGCCAAAGCATCCAGATAGGCAACGATATCGTCATCGGATTCTTCGATCCCCGCCTCTATCTGATGATGATTGCCGGGAATCCACAGCATCCCGCCAGACATCGCCGTGGTGCCGCCGACCATGCCGGTCTTTTCCAGAATGACGACCTGTTTCGCGCCGAAATCATGCGCGGAAATCGCGGCTGTCAGCGCCGCTCCGCCGGAACCCAGCACAGCAACATCCACTTCCAGATCCCATTGCTGATCCGTGCCCATTATCCGTCTCCGTGGAATGTTTTCTTGTTACGCCACGGATAGGCGCGTCAGCTAGGGTCATCACTGTCATAAGTTCTAGTGCTCAACAGCAGACAGGCGAGAAACGCCAACACCGCGAGCAAAAGGAACAGGGCGTCAAAGCCATAAGCGGGCACTAAAGCCAAGGTCAGCCAGGGCATGATCAGCGATGGCACCGTGTTGGTGAGGTTGAACAAGCCCAGATCGCGCCCGCGCGTGGTGGGCCGGGGCAGCACGCGCAGAGTTTGGCTAGAATGCAGCGCCAGAAACACGCCGCTGGCCAAGCCGAAAATGACATAACCGCCAATCGCGGCCACCAGTCCTTCGGCCACGACCATGATCAGCAGACCGGCAGTGACCACCAGCGCGCTGGCCGCCAGTGGTATGATCGGGCGATTGACTCGGTCAGACCAGCGTCCAATCCAAAGCGCCAGCAAGGCGGAAGCGCCCAGCACCGCTGTGAACAGGCTGGCGGCACTATTTTCGCCAAAGCCGGGATCAAGGCTGCGAAACCACAGCAGCAAAAACGCAAATAAAGACGCCTCGGCAATTTGCACCAGCAATCGTGCGCACCACATGCGGGTGGCGGCAAAATGGGCCGTGGGCGGCGATGCCGATGGCGGCGCATGGTCGGCGTGTAAATGCGGCATGGGCGCGGGCCGTCCGATCAGCAGCACGGGCACCACCATCGCCACTACCAAGGCGGCAACAACCAACAGACGCTGGCCAG
>JBGSTI010000204.1:0-8398 GCA_041736605.1 Sphingomonadaceae bacterium | reverse complement strand
GTGGCCAGTTCGCCGTGGCTCAACCCCTCATAAAACGCCAATTGCACCGCGCGCGATTCCGCCTGCTTCAATCGCGCCACGCATTCCAACAGACTATGGCGCTGGTCGTCATCATCCGGGGCCTCAGGCGGAACCATATCGGCCAATATAGCATCATCGGTCGCTTCGGGTACTCGGCCCTGCGCGCGCCGCCAATCGATCGCGGCGTTGCGGGCAATGGCACACATCCACGCCACAGGTGTTGCGCGCGCTGCATCGAAATAGCCCGCCTTGCGCCAGATTTTGACATAAGCGTCCTGCAACGCCTCTTCCGCACCGCTGCGATCCTGCGCCACGCGCAGACACACGCCAAACAGCTTGGCCGATGTCAGCCCATATAGCTGACGCAGCGCCGCCGAATCGCCTTTGGCCACAGCGGCCAATAGATCCGATAAATGCGCTTGGTTCATGGCATCTCGGCCAGAATGGCACCAAAAAGCTGGGCATCTACATTGCCGCCCGACAAGGTCACCATCGGCACTGCGCCCAATTCCACCTTGCCCGCCAGCACCGCTGCCAAAGCCGCCGCGCCGCCCGGTTCGATCACCAGATGCAGCCGTTCAAACGCCAGCCGCATGGCGTTGCGTACCTCTGCTCTACTCACCACCACCCCGCGCACGCCGCGTGCCTGCAACACGGCAAAGTTGATGGGAAAGGTTTGCGGTGTTTGCAGCGCATCGCAATCGGTGGGATAGGTCATGTCATCCACCGGCAGGATTTCCCCGGCTTCCAGCGAGCGCGTGACATCGTCCCAGCCCTCCGGCTCCACCGCAAAAATCTCTGCATCCGGGCACGCCAAAGCCAGCCCGGCAGACAGGCCACCGCCGCCGCAACAGGCAATGATCTGATCGGGGCCATTCAATCCCCGCGCAGACAGTTGTGCCTGTGCCTCCAGCCCCATGCTGCCCTGCCCCTCAATCACCCACGGATCGCCATAGGCATGCACCAAGGTGCCGCCGCTTTTGGCCAGCAGGTCCGCTGCAATGGCATCGCGCGATTGCGTTGCCCGGTCATAGAGCACGATGTCTGCGCCCAATGCCCGGGTAGCTGCCAATTTGATGGCGGGCGCATTGGATGGCATGACGATGGTCGCCGCTATGCCCAGCCTTTTCGCCGCCCACGCAACACCTTGCGCATGGTTGCCGCTCGATACGCCGACAACACCCTTGGCGCGTTGTTCGTCGGTCAGGTCGCTAATCCGATGCCACGCGCCGCGAATTTTGAACGCACCAATCGGTTGCAGGCTTTCGGCCTTGCACCAGATCGTCCGCCCGTCGATTTCCAGCGGTAATAGCGGCGTTGCCGGCAGGATAGCGGCGATTTTCGCCATCGCGCGCTGTACCCCGGCGAGGCTGGGCGCGCGGTGCGGATCGAGCAGCGGATCGGACGGATGATGGATCGCATGTTGTTCTGTCATGAAACTATCCTATATGCCCCCTTCACGATTTGGCCAGCTTAAGGGAGCAACGGCATGAGCAAGGTTCTGGTAATTGGCGCAGGCGGCGTCGGTTCGGTCGCGGTGCACAAAATGGCGATGAATTCCGATATTTTCAGCCATATCAACCTGGCCAGCCGCACCAAATCGAAATGCGATGCCATTGCCGAATCGGTAAAGTCGCGCACCGGTGTGGTGATCGATACCTATGGCCTCGACGCCGATGACGTTGCCGCTACCACCGCGTTGCTGCAACAAATCAAACCCGCGCTCGTCGTCAACCTCGCCCTGCCCTATCAGGATCTCAACATCATGGAGGCGTGCCTGGCCGCTGGTGTCGACTATATGGACACCGCCAATTACGAGCCGATTGACGAGGCCAAATTCGAATATCACTGGCAATGGGCGTTTCAGGACCGGTTCAAAGACGCAGGCCTTACCGCATTGCTGGGTTCGGGCTTTGATCCCGGCGTGACGTCGGTGTTCACCACCTGGCTGAAAAAGCATCATTTTGACCGGATCGACACGCTCGACATTCTAGATTGCAATGGCGGCGATCATGGCCAAGCCTTTGCCACCAATTTCAACCCGGAAATCAATATCCGTGAAGTGACCGCCGTGGCGCGTCATTGGGAAAATGGCGCATGGGTGGAAACGCCTGCCATGTCGGTAAAGCAAAGCTTTGATTTCGAGGCGGTTGGCCCGAAAAACATGTACCTCATGTATCATGAGGAAATCGAAAGCCTGAAAACCCATCTGCCCGAAATCAAGCGCATCCGTTTCTGGATGACCTTTGGCGATGCCTATATCACGCACCTCAATGTGCTTCAGGCGGTGGGCATGACGCGGATCGATCCGGTGCTGTATGAAGGCAAGGAAATCATCCCATTGCAGTTCCTGAAAGCCGTGTTGCCAGAGCCTGCCTCGCTTGGCCCCACGACCAAGGGCAAGACCAATATCGGCTGCATCGCCACCGGCCTTGCCAAGGATGGCACGGTCAAGACGCTGTACATCAAGAATATCTGCGATCACGAGGACGCCTATGCCGAAACCGGCAATCAGGCAGTCAGCTATACCACCGGCGTGCCCGCGATGATCGGCGCTGCTATGCTGGTGCAAGGCATCTGGGATGGTGCAGGCGTGTGGAATATGGAACAGTTCGATCCCGATCCGTTCATGGATATGCTCAACAAACATGGCTTGCCTTGGACCGTTGAGGAACTGGATGGGCCTTTAGGATTTTAAGGGTTTCGCGCAGAGGCGCGGAGTTTCGCAGAGACCGCAAAGGGGGTGGCGGTGCACGTTGACGCGATCAGTGCCATTGTCGTTGATGAGTGCATCGCCATTCACCGCGAGCTTGGGCCGGGATTGTTCGAGATTGTCTATGAATCAATCCTGGCCGGGCGGCTGCAAAGCCGGGGGTTGAAAGTCGCACGTCAGGTGCCGGTGCCTCTGGTCTTTGATGGTCAAGCATTTGAAGCTGCGTTCCGCATTGATATTCTGGTCGAGGACAGTCTCGTCCTCGAAATCAAAGCTGTCGAGCAATTGAGCAAAGCCCATGCAAAGCAATTGCTCACCTATTTGCGGATCATGAAACAGCCCGTCGGGCTGCTTCTCAATTTCTCCGGTGCCACAATGAAAGAAGGCATCAAAAGAATGGTCAATGACCACAAGCCGTGACACCCCTTTGCGGTCTTTGCGAAACTCTGCGCCTCTGCGCGAAACACTATCTGGAGCAACATGTCGATGGAAACCAAAGCTGGCGATCCGGGGGCTTTTGCCCATTTTGATCTGAACCGCGTGCCCTCGCCCGCTTTTGTCGTGGATGAGGCGGCGGTGCGGCGTAATCTGGCGATCCTGGCCGACATCAAGGCCCGATCCGGCGCCAAGATCCTGTGCGCCATGAAGGCATTTTCGATGTGGCGGCTCGCGCCCGTTATTGGCGAATATCTTGACGGCGTCTGCACCAGCGGCCTGTGGGAGTCGCGGCTGGCGCGCGACCATTATAAGGGCGAAATCGCCACCTATTGCGCCGGCTATAAAGAGGCCGACATGGCCGAGATTGTCGCGATTTCCGATCACATCATCTTCAACTCGCCGATGCAGCACGCGCGCTTTGCCGGTTTTCTGGATGCCAGCGCCGATGTGGGCCTGCGCATCAATCCGCAGCATGCCGAGGGCGAAGTCGCCAAATATGATCCCTGCTCGCCCCATTCGCGTCTGGGCTTTCCGGTCAGCCAGTTGCGGCCAGAGCATCTGGAGGGCGTTTCAGGCCTGCATTTCCACAGCCTGTGCGAACAGGACTTTCTGCCCCTGCAACGCACATGGGAGGCGCTGCGTCCGCAAATCGCGCCCTATTTCGGCCAACTGAAATGGATCAATTTCGGCGGCGGCCACCACATTACCCGCGCCGATTATCAACGCGATGATCTGGTCGCGTTCATCAAATCCGTCCGCGCCGACACCGGCTGCGACATCTATCTTGAACCCGGCGAGGCCATTGCGCTGGATGCTGGCATCCTGATCGGCGAGCTGCTCGATGTGTTCGACAACGGCATGCCGGTGGGCATCATCGATATTTCGGCCACCTGCCATATGCCCGATGTGATCGAGGCCCCCTATCGCCCCGCCATGCTGGGTGAGCGCGAGGATGGCCCCGCCATCCGTTTGGGTGGCCCGTCGTGCCTCGCAGGCGACGTGATCGGCGATTACCGCCTGCCTGTTGATCCGGCACCCGGCGCGCGCTTTGCGTTCCTCGATCAGGCGCATTATTCGATGGTCAAGACCAACACTTTCAACGGCGTCCCCCTGCCCTCGATCTGGTTGTGGAACAGCGACACCGACGCGCTGGAATGTGTGCGTGAATTTGGCTGGGAAGAATTTCGCGACCGGTTGAGCTAAGCACGATTGCGCCCATCCCCTGGCGGCGATACGTTGAAATGGGGGAGAAATTTATGCGGACCAATCGGCGGCAATTTTTACAGGCAAGTGCAGGACTCGGTCTTGCGCCATTCCTCATGAGTTGCAGCGAGGAAAATCTGCTTGATGTTATTACAGGCGGTCGCTTTGAAATGCCGCTGGAATCGGAACCGCACGAACGCACATTCATGCAATGGCCCGTCAATCTGGACGTTTACGACAAAGCGTCCCTGAAACGCACACAGGCCAGTATCGCGCTGATCGCCAACACCATTGCAGGGTATGAACCTGTCGTCATGCTCGCCGATGCCAGCCATCACGCGGCCATTCGCAAACAGGTGTCTGGCGACGTCGAGCTTTGGGATATTCCCACCGACGATCTGTGGTGCCGCGACAGTGGCCCCACTTTTGTAAAGCACGGAAGCGGTCAGCTTGCCATCGCCCATATTCGCTTTAACGGCTGGGGCGATAAGCAACCGCATGGCCATGACGGCATGATCATTGAACGGCTGGCCGAGCGCCTGTCCATCCCGCTCATCAACTCTGGACTGGTTGGCGAGCAAGGCGGCGTAGAGCATGATGGTGCGGGCACGTTGCTTGCCCATGCCAGTTGCTGGGCCAATCCCAATCGCAACGATTTGGATGAACGGGAAATCGGCAAGCGACTGATGCGCGCACTGGGCGGCGAAAAAATGATCTGGGCACCCGGAATCGCTGGCAAGGATATCACCGATTTTCACATCGATGCGCTGGCGCGTTTTGTTGGCCCCGGCAAAGTGCTGATCCAGTTGGGCGAAGACATTGACGACAGTGACCCATGGTCGGTTGCGGGCCATGAAACGCTGGAAATCCTGCAAGCTTCCACCGATGCCAAAGGCAACAAGCTGGACATTGTCCGCCTGCCCGATCCCATCGACATCCGATCACGTCAGGCAGATTTTGTTGCCAGCTATGTCAATTATTATGTCTGCAATGACGCGGTGATTGCCGCGCAGTTCGGCGACAAGGCGGCCGATGGCGCGGCTAAGGAGACGCTGCAATCCCTGTATCCGGGGCGTACCATCGAAATGCTGAATATCGATCCGATTGGCGAAGCGGGCGGCGGCATCCATTGTGCGACCCAGCAGCAACCCAAGGCAGGATAAATAATGAAACAGTGGCTCGAAGATCATTCAAAGGCGTTACAGGCCATCGCGGCTATCGTGACAATGCTTGCAGCTGTTGCCGCGCTGATCGGCGTAAAGGTGCAGATTGATGCCAATGCACGGCAACAGCGCGAGCAATCGGCGCGGGACATTTATCGCGAATATCTGAACCTCTCGATTGCCAAGCCTGAATTTGCCAACCCGGATTATTGCGCCATAGCCGGAACGGCGCAGGACGGTGCCTATGAGGATTATGTCGAATATCTGCTCTATACATCAGAACAGGTATTGGCGGCCATGCCAGACTGGGAAACCACGCTGACGGCGCGGCTGGCACCGCATAAAGAGCTGTTATGCAGCGAGCCGGATTGGGACGACGAGACACCTGCGGTTCAGGCCATGATAAAGCGGTTCAAGGCATCGCATTGCAAGGCGTTTGTTTCCGCCTGCTAATGCCCCAAGGGGTCAGCTTGAGAGGCTTTGCGACCGCATTTTGGCTGGCGGTTCACCGTCCATGACAATTTTATGACCCCTCACCCATTAAACTTTCAAATTTTCACTTGTCATTCACACACGCCCCTATATATCCGCCCCTCGCTGCCCCATGGGGACTTCCAATAACCGCAAGGCAGCCTTGTTCACAATTATCGGTTTAACAGACTATTGGGGGTCCCTTGCGTTGCTCAAACATCTTGATGCGCTGGCTGTAGTCCGCTCGCTTCGGCCGGACGAACCTGTAATCCTTAATCGCCCGCATGCAGCGGCGCGTGCCGCAACTTTCTTTGCTGAAAAGTTTGCTGGCAAGTCGCTTTATGCCGTGAAAGCCAATCCGTCGCCGGATTTGCTGCGCGTGCTGTGGGATAGTGGAATCACTCATTTCGACGTCGCGTCGATTGGTGAAGTGCGGCTGGTTGCTGCCACTTTGCCTGAGGCTACCATGTGTTTCATGCATCCGGTGAAAACCGCGTCGGCGATTGCCGAGGCGTATCACGTGCATGGTGTGCGCACCTTCTCGCTCGATTCGCTCGAAGAACTCGACAAGATCATGACCGCGACCAACGATGCGACCGATCTTGCCCTGTGCGTTCGTCTGCGCGTCAGCTCGGAATATTCCGAGCTTAGCCTTGCGTCGAAATTCGGCGTTGAACTTGGCGAAGCGCGCGAATTGCTCATGGCCACCCGTCAGGCCGCAGACAGCCTTGGCATCTGCTTCCATGTCGGCAGCCAGGCGATGAGCCCGCATGCCTATGTGCAGGCGATTGAAAAGGTCCGCGCCGCGATTGTCGAGGCGGCAGTTACTGTGGACATCGTTGATGTCGGCGGCGGCTTTCCCTCGGTCTATCCCGGCATGGAGCCTCCGCCGCTTGAAGATTATTTCAAGATCATCGAACGCAGCTTTGAAAGCCTGCCGATCAGCTATTCGGCCGAATTGTGGTGCGAGCCGGGCCGCGCCTTGTGCGCGGAATATAGCTCGCTGATCGTGCGCGTTGATCGTCGCCGTGGTGACGAACTGTTCATCAATGATGGGGCCTATGGCGCCCTGTTTGATGCCGCACATGTTGGCTGGCGTTTCCCGGTGGTCAGCCTGAATGGCGACCGCGCAGGCAATGATGCCGAGTTCAGCTTTTACGGCCCCACCTGCGACGATATGGATCATATGAACGGTCCATTCCTGCTGCCCAGTGATATGGCGGCCGGCGATTATATCGAAATCGGTATGCTGGGGGCCTATGGCGCGGCGATGAAAACCGCGTTCAACGGTTTTGGCACCGCTTTGATGATCGAAGTAGAGGACGAACCGATGGCCAGCCTCTATCGCGGCAAAGCCATCAGCGAACCGCAACCCGGCAAGGTCGTTTCGATCAAGCAATAATACGGGTTGCAACCATCAGATCAGTTGCAATTGACAATCGAATAGGCCTGACGCACTCTCCCCCTCATTCAAAAGAGGGGGGGAGAGTTTATGGCGCAGGATCTTTTGGCACCGGCTGCGGTGCTGATCATGTGGTCGATTATCATGCTGTTCTGGATGGCGTTAACGCGCCTTCCCGCGATGCAAAAGCTTGGCGGCCTTGGCACGTCAAAGCCCGGCGGTCGTGGCGTCGATCTAGAGGGTGTGATCCCAGACAAGATCAACTGGAAATCGCACAATTATACCCATTTGATGGAACAGCCGACGCTGTTTTACGCCGTCACCATGATCCTGGTGCTGATGAACCAGTTTCATCAGATCAATATCATTCTGGCCTGGGCCTATGTGTTCCTGCGCATCGCGCACAGCATCTGGCAGGCGTTGATCAATACCGTGATGATCCGCTTTACGCTGTTTGTGCTGTCGACGATCTGTCTGTTGGGCCTTTCGCTCCACGCTGTCATCGCCACCATACATTGATCGAACAAGGAAAAGCTCATGGAAGACAATAGCCCCATTTTGGCGCCTGTCGTCGCGCTTGCTATCTGGACCATGCTGGTCTGGGTGTGGATGTATGTCACCCGCATTCCCGCGATGCAGAAAGTGCCGGGACTTGATCCTAACAAGATGGTGGGCGGAATCGGTTCTGATCTGGACAAGGTGCTGCCGTCCAAGGTTCAGTGGATTGCGCATAATTATAACCACCTGCATGAGGCACCGACGGTATTTTATGCCATCGCGCTGGTGCATGCGATCATCGGCACCGGTGTTGGCATCAACCTGTGGCTCGCCTGGGCCTATGTCGCGCTGCGCATCATGCACTCGCTGGTGCAGATTCTGGGCAATCGCGTCATCGTGCGTTTTTCGCTGTTTGCGCTGTCCAGTCTGGCGCTGATCGGTCTGATCATCCACGCGGCTTTGGCGGTATTTTGACAGTAACGCTGGACC
>JBGSTI010000172.1:0-7661 GCA_041736605.1 Sphingomonadaceae bacterium | reverse complement strand
AAGGTGGATAGCTATGAGCTGGGTATCAAGACCCGCCTGTTCGATGACCGCGTGACATTCAATATCGCCGCCTTCCGCGACGACCATTCGGACATTCAGCTGTCGATCTTTACCGCCACCGGCGCGGCCTCTTCGGTGGTGCGCAACGCAGCCTCGGCGCGCATTCAGGGTCTGGAATTTGAAACCGTGATCCGGGCCAGCGACGCCCTCACCTTCAACGGGTCACTCGCTTTCCTTGATGCTGATTATCGCAGCTATATCGACGGCGGCATTGATGTGTCGAACAACCGCGCCTTTCCGCACACACCGAAATTCTCGGCCACGCTGGGCATGGATTGGCGAGTGATCGAGGGCGATTGGGGCCATTTCAACATCAGCGGTGATGTGAACCACGTCTCTGCCTATCACGCCTTCCCCTATGCGCTGACGACACCCACAGCGTCTGATCAGAATGCTGGCAGCACGCGCTCACCAGGCCGCACCATCGTCAATCTGCGGGCGGCACTGGGCAATCTGCAACTGGGTGGATCGACGCTCGAAGTCGCAGGCTATGTGCGCAACCTGACCCAGGAAGATGACCCGTCAAACTTTATCGACTTTGGCCCTGGCTTTGGCGGCATCCTGTTGGGCTATTTCCCCGATCCCCGCAGCTATGGTATTTCGCTCGGCGTGAAGTTCTAAAGGCTGGCACTAGGCCGCGATAACAAAGGGGGCAGTGATAGCAACGATCACTGCCCTCTTTTTTGATCGATATGCCTCGCCACTCTGAAGCGTGGTTTCGGTGTCAGGTCAGCGCTTGTCGCAACGCTGCACCGGCCCGACGGATATGGATCCATGCATCGGGCACAGCCTCAAACATGCTGAAAAAGCCATGGATCATGCCCTCGGCAATATAGGCGTCAACTGGCACACCCGCTGCCTGTAACCGCCCGGCATAGGCCATGCCTTCATCGCGCAGCGGGTCAAATTCGGCGGCAATCACCGTCGCCGGTGCCACATCCTCCAGCTTTTGCGTGCGAATGACTAATGCCAAAGGCGCGTCGGCTTCGTCCCGACCAGACAGATAGTGCCGCCAAAACCAATCCATGCCATCCTGACTGAGATAATAGTCACCACCGCCATTTTCGACATAGGAAGGGTAGCTGTAATCGCGGTCAGTCACCGGATAGATCAGCAATTGATGCCGCAGCACCGGTCCACCCCGATCCCGCACAGCAATCGCGACAGCTGCTGCCAGATTGCCGCCCGCACTGTCACCCGCCACCGCCAGCCGTGATCCGTCGCAGCCCAATTCGGCTGCATGGCTTGCTGCCCACAGCAAAGCCTCGTAACAATCGTCAAACGGCGCAGGATAGGGATGTTCAGGCGCCAACCGATAGGCCAGCGACAGCACGGCGCTGCCGCTTTCCTGCGCCAGCGCACGACAGGTGCCATCATGCGTGTCGAGCGTGCCCACCACCCAGCCGCCGCCATGCAGATACAATGTCAGTGGCGGAGCCTCTCCCGCGCCCTCTGGCACAAAAAGCCGCGCCTCCAATGTTCGCCCTTCGAGCGGCACGGACACTGCCTGAACGCGCGCCATGGCGGGCGGCGGCCCCATCTGCATCGGCTGGTCAAACACCGCACGCAATACAGCGGGCGTGACTGTGGCAAAATCGACTGCGGGGCCTTGCGCCATCATCTCAAGCAAGGCCGCAATCTGGGGGTTCACTGGCACGGGCAGGCTCTCCTATTCGGCTGCAACCGCCATTGGTCGCGCCTTGGGTGCGCCATCATCCTCGACAAGCCGGTTGGTATCAAACCATTTGTCATCCGCCACCACAGGTGTGATGTTGAATTCCTTGCGGATGTCCTCAATCTGCATGTCGATATAGTCGCGCCAGCACACCAGCATCAGCGGCATTGTCCAGTTGCGACCTTGCTGCGCGCCGATATATTCCGCCTCGAAATGCACCACCGCTGCTTCTGGATAGAAGAGCGCATCCTTCATCAGCGTCTTGGCCTTCAGATAGCTGGCAACGCGGTTGAAGAAATGCGCCAGCTCGGGCCGGAAATAGAGCGACTTGCTGTGCATATTGGCGGTCAACAGCGCCGTCTCACCGCCATGATTGGGACCAAAGCCGGTTACGATATGCTCAATATCATGCGTCAGCGACATCTGGCGCAGATAATAGGTGAAATCGTTGACCGCCTTGATCTCCTGAAAGAACAGGTCGAGCGTATAGCCGCTATTGACCATGAAATCATGGATGGCCGCGCCCAGTGTCCCCGGCGCACAATGCGCGACATCGGCGATGGAAAAATCGGACAATTGCCGCCGCTCCAGCCAGGTGCGAAAGGCCGGCAAACGCTGCTTCTCTGCCTCGAACAACCGGACGATTTCCTCCATATCCTCCAGATTGTGCAGAATTTGCACGACCTGCGGAATGAAAGCGGTGTTCGGCAGGTCAGGCCCATTGCGCCGCAGCATTTCCTGCGAGACAAGGTGCCGCAATTCGGCATTGTTCAGATAGGGCGACGAACTGACCATTACCGAACTGGTGGTTTCAACGGCGCGCATCGCACCTTTGAAATAAGACCGGGTTGCTTCGCCGACCGTTGCTTCGCTCATCGCCTTTATTCCGCTGCAACGGCCAGCGCCGCATCATTGGCCACGGGCGACAGGAAGCGGCCCGGCATCTCACCGGTCGGCGCGCCATTTTCAAATGTCGGCATGCCATTGACCAGCGTCAACCGCGTCGGCATCGCCTTGCGGGTAAAGCGCCAGGTGGTGCCGCCGCGCCCATCAGGCACGTCATTGGCCTTGTGCATCGGCTGGCGTTGGATCTCGTCTATGTTGAACACGGCGATGTCAGCCCGTTTGCCCTCGGCGATGACGCCGCGGTCGCGCAGGAAGAAATGCTCGGCGATCTTGCCCGTCATGATGTGCACCGCTTCTTCGATGGTCAGCCGCTTTTCATCACGCACATAGCGCGTCAGCAGCAGGGCGTTTTCGCCCGCCCCGCACAGCATTTGCAAATGCGCGCCCGCATCGGAGATATTGCCGACCGTCTTGGGATCGCGCATCAGTTCTTCCGTCAGCGCCTCATCCTTGGGGAAAGGCGCCATGTGCACCGTCGAGCGCGTGCCATTGGCGAGTATCCATTCGGCCATAGCATCCGAACGGTGCAGCCCCCGGCTCTCGGCATAATCCTTAAGGCTCATATTGAGCGGGCCGACGCCATTTTCGGAATCGATCAACAACAGGTCTTGCGGATTTTTCAGCGGTGAATGATCCCACGCCTTGGTATCCCAGCTTTCGCGGGCTCGTTCGCGCCAGGCCGGATCGGCCAGCAACGCCCGCTTTTCTTCATGCGTGTCGGCCAGCACCACTTCGTGCCAGACATAGTCGTTCGACTGCGCAAAAATCAGCGACTTGACGATGCTGAGCACATTGGTGGGCGAAACATGCGCATAGCCCGGCCAAATATCGACACCCGCGGCCCGCATTGAATCCACGCTTTTGCGCATCGGCTCCAGCATCGGTTTCTGGAATTCCAGCGTCGGAATGGCTCCGGCAATCTGCACCCGAATCCGCCGCCCGGCGAGCAGCTTTTCCAATCGCTTGAGATTCTCAGGCGCGTTCATCCGCATGAACGTGTCGACAATCACCTGATAACAGGTGTCGGGATAGCGATCCATCACATCGAACAGCGCCAGAAACTCCTCATCGCTGGCCTTGAGCGACGGTACCGGACGGTTGCTGCCATCATGGTCGTGCAAATTGTCAGACAGGCCCAGTGCCCCTGCGGCCAGCGCGTCATCGAGCAATTCGGCCATCTGGGCAATTTCGTCCGCCGTCGCTTCACGGTCCCATGCCTCAACGCCCATCACTGCCAGACGGATGGCGATATGGCCAACATAGGCGGCATAGTTCAGTGGCACCCGCACATTGCGCTCTGACGACGCGCGATATTCCGACCACTTGTTCCAGTCCCACGGCAGGTTGGATAGGAACGGGCCTTCGGGAATATCCTCAAAGAACGAGAAAATGCCGATCATCTCGCGCTGAGCAGGCATATATTTGTGCAGCGGCGCGGGCGAAAAACCGCAATTGCCCATGATCATTGTCGTCGCGCCATAGCCGGGCAACGGATCAAGATCAGGCTGCCACCACATGGTGCCATCATAATGGGTGTGGCTTTCGATAAAGCCTGGCGTGACATGGCATCCCGTCGCATCAAACACCCGTTCGCCGGATGACTTCAGACCTTGGCCGATTTCGGCAATGACGCCACCCCGCACGCGCACATCGGCGGCATAGGCAGGGGCCCCGGTGCCATCAACGACAGTTCCATTGACGATCAGCAAGTCACTCATAGCATCTTCTCCCAAATATCCTGCCTCCGCCTTGCTCGGTCGAAGTGCAGATCATGTCTGGCACTAAGGCTAACCCGCAGCTTGGCATGATGGCAAAATGGCAATTGGCAAAGGGATCATTTTATGATGCTATAGACATCATGAAACGATCCCTTTCAGAAGCTGACCAGCTCGTTGCCGCCCTGCGCCGTCACTTGCGGCATCAGGGCTGGACTGCCCGCCGCCTCGCAACAGAACTCGCCATCGGCGAAGCCACCGCCAAGCGTTGGCTTGCTGGTCGTGGCCTGACGCTTGACCGACTCGAACAGCTTGCCACTTTGTGCAGCATCTCGCTGGCGGACCTGATCATGGAATCGCGCCTGCCACGCTCAGGCCTTGCGCAGGAATTGACGCTGGCGCAGGAAACCGCCCTCGCCGCCAGCCCTGCCCTTTCCTTTCTGTTTGTCGCCATCCTTGGTGGCTTTGAACCCGCCGAAGTCGGGGCCGATTTTCACTGGCCGCCAGACAGCCTTGAGGGCGCGCTGACCCGGCTCGAAAGGCTGGCCCTGATTGACCGGTTACCCGGTGGCCGTGCGCGCGCGACCATCGACCGCGCTGTCATCTGGCGCAAACGCCCAATGCGCGCCCTGTTCGAACGGCGGATGAAGTCCCAATTTTTTGAAATCGATTATGCCAGCGAGACTGCCACCTATTCATCCGAAGTCGTCAAACTTTCCCCCACTGGCAGCGGCGCGCTGGCTGAGCTGGTCGAACGCTTCCGCCGCGATGTGCAGCAGCTGGCCGAACAGGACCGGCGTGATTGGCATCTGCCCGGCCAATGGTTCGGCACTTTGTGCGTTGCGCGACCGATCGACATGGTGGCCGTCGAGCGCATTTGGGATGATCCCTGATGCGTATTTCACTTCGCTAAACTTTACGCCTCCTGCGCACCTGTTGCCATTGCCCATTCAATATCGTAATCAATAGCTGAAAATGTTACGCATAATGCACAAACAGGCAGCCTTTAGAACACGCCTGCGCAACAAGTGGGAGAGGTCATGCGTTTTGCCATCATCGGTGCCGGAATGGCGGGAATCCTTGCGGCCATCAAATTGCGCGAGGCCGGCCATCAGCACATCACCATCTATGAAAAGGCTGGCCGAATCGGCGGCACCTGGCGGGAAAATCGCTATCCCGGCCTGACCTGCGATGTGCCCTCGCACGCCTATACCTATCAGTTTGCGCCGAACCCCGAATGGTCGGCCTATCTGGTCGGCGGAGATGAAATTCAGGCCTATTTTGAAAAGGTTG
The DNA here is from genome assembly GCA_041736605.1 of Sphingomonadaceae bacterium. Lineage (GTDB taxonomy): Bacteria > Pseudomonadota > Alphaproteobacteria > Sphingomonadales > Sphingomonadaceae > JBGSTI01. The sequence continues at coordinate 2,012 of JBGSTI010000172.1, read as the reverse complement.
TCGATGATCATGATCTGCGGCCGCTCATCCGGTTCAACACCGAAATCACCGGCATGGCTTGGCACGATGATCATTGGCTGATCGAAAGCCGCGATGGCCAGAAAAGCACGTCGCATGTCGCCATTCTTTGCACCGGTGTGCTCCATCATCCCAAAATGCCGGATATTGCGGGGCTGGAAACGTTTGAAGGCGTCGCCATGCACACAGCCCGCTGGGATCCCGATTTGCCGCTGGACGGCAAGCGTATCGGCGTGATCGGCAACGGATCGACCGGGGTGCAGATGGTCACATATCTTGGAAAGCGCGGCCATGATCTGGTCCATTTCCAGCGCTCACCGCAATGGATGATGCCCTATCCCAATCGCCTCTATACCGATGAGGAAAAGGCTGCCTTCCGCGCCGATGTCGCCAATATCGAGGCGATCCGTCAGGATCCCACCTATTGGGCCAATGTCCGCCGCTTTACATCGGGCATTGTCGATATTGACTCTGAAATGATGACGACGATTGAGGATATCTGTGCCAATTTCCTCGAAACCGCCGTCACCGACCCTGTCCTTCGAGAAAAGCTGCGGCCCGATTATCGCGCGGCCTGCAAGCGCCTGATCTATTCGGCAGATTATTATGACGTTGCGCAACGGGCCAATGTCGAAACCATCACCTGCGGCATTGATCGTTTCGTGCCCGAAGGCATCGTCGATTGCGATGGGAAACTGCATCCGCTTGATGTGGTGGCGCTCGCCACGGGCTTCCATACGGATCGCTTTGTCCGTCCCATTTCTGTGACCGGCCTTGGCGGCCGCACGATGGAGCAGGCATGGGCCGAACGCTGCGCCGCCTATTTTGCGATTTCGGTGCCAGGCTTCCCCAATTTCTTCCTGATGAATGGCCCGTCATCACCGGTCGGCAATTTCTCGTTGATCGATGTTGCCGAACAGCAATGGACCTATATCAGCCAGTTGCTCGAACGTGTCAGCCAAAGCAATGCCAGCGGCATCGTCGCCAGCCAACACGCCTTTGACGCCTATGAAGAGCGTCGCATCACCGCCGCCAAACAGAGCATCTTTGGCTCTGGCTGCACCAGCTGGTATCTCGACGCGACGGGCGTGCCGATTACATGGCCATGGGATTATGACGCTTTTGCTGATGCGATGAAACAACCACGCTTCGATGATTATGACATTGTCGCATGACCATCGAGGAGCGCCTGCAAAGGCTGGAGGATGATCGCGCAATCCGCGATCTGAAAGCGCGTTACCTGCGCGCCGCCGACAGCAAAGACTCTGATGGCATGGCTCAAACCCTGCTGGCCGACGTGCTGATCGCCTATGAAGGCTTTCCTGAGTTTCGCGAACGCGATGCTTTCATCGCCATCTATCGTGATTTGGGCTGCGCACCGGGCATCTATGATATCCATCATGCCGCCAATGGCATTATCCGCTTTGACGATGCCGACAACGCCAGCGGCCAATGGTCCCTGTTGTTCCACAATATCAACCTCGCCGCCCGGACACTGACTCAATTCGGGGTGGAATATGCTGACCGCTATATCCGCCGTGACGGCCGTTGGTGGATTGCCGAGACCCGCTCTTGGCGCAAAAGCTGTGTCATCCAGACGGTTGATGCAGCGGGCCAGCCGCAGATCAGCGTTATGGGGCAGGCCCCCGCTCAATTTGGACAGGAAGGATAAATCCCATGCGATTGGCTGGAAAACGGGCCCTCATTACCGGTGCGGCATCAGGCATTGGCCGGGCAACGGCGCTGCGCTTTGCCGAGGAAGGCGCGCTGGTTAGCATTGCCGACATCAATGCCGATGGCCTCACGGAAACCGCCGCACTGATGGCCGCCGCCCCTGTGCAGCAACTGACCTTTGATGCCGCCGATACCGCCTCATGTCAGGCGCTGATTGCCCAAGCGGCTGGCAATGGCCTCGATATCCTGTGCAATATATCAGGCATTCTCAAATGGGGGCCAAGCCTTGAATTTTCGGTGGAGGATTTTGAGCGGATTTT
>JBGSTI010000102.1:0-1643 GCA_041736605.1 Sphingomonadaceae bacterium | reverse complement strand
CCCAGTTCAACGCCAAACTGATCGAACGGATTGATGCCCAGCAACATGGCATTGGCAAAGGTGCGCTGTTCATAGAACGCAATCAGCGCGCCCAGAGTGGCGGGATTGACATCATCGATCAGGATGGTGGCCGAGGGACGGTCCCCGGCATAGCGCCGCGCGCCGTCTTCATTATCGCGCCCCTGCATCAACGCTGCGCCTTGCGCGAAACAGTTGGTCAACAGGATACGGTGATGATCGGGGTCCAGATCATGGCCCGGCGTGCGCGAGGCGAGGAACTCCACCGGAATCAGGTGCGTGCCCTGATGCAGCAACTGGAATACCGCATGCTGCGCATCGGTGCCCACCCCGCCCCATGTGACGGGCGCAGATGCACGGCCGAGCGGACTGCCATCGGCCAGAACCGACTTGCCATTGCTCTCCATTTCCAGCTGCTGAAGATAGGATGGAACTAGGCTCAACCGTTCGTCATAGGCAAATACGGCGCGCGTCTGGCATCCGCGCTGTTGCGCATAAAGCAGATCGGCAAAGGCCGCGAGCACCGGCGCATTGCGGGTCAGATCAGCCTCAATGAAATGCCGGTCCATTGCGGCGGCACCGCGCAGGAAATCTTCGAATGCTTCCCAGCCCAAGGCCGCGGCAAAGGGGAAACCGATGCTGGACCAAAGCGAATAGCGCCCGCCAACACTTTCCGAAAACGGCAGGATTCGCGTTTCATCGACGCCCCAGGCCACGGCCTTGTCGGGCGCTGCGGTGAGCGCGATGACGCGGCCATGCGGGTCTTCAACGCCATTGTCCGCCAACCACGCCAGCGCTGAGCGCGCGTTGGTCATGGTTTCGATGGTGGTGAAGGTCTTGGACGCGACGGCGATCATCGTGTGTGCGGGATCAAAGCTTTGGAAAACATCGTCCAGCGCCGCGCCATCGATGTTTGACACCACCGCAACGTCGTAACGGATTTCATCGCGGCCCAGCGCGTTCATTACCATATCGGGGCCAAGTGCTGAGCCGCCAATGCCGATATGCAGTATGTGATGGATGTCGCCAAATACGCCCTCATCCATCGCATCGATCAGCGCGCGCATCCGGGCATGGAATACCGACGCCAGTTCGGTCGACTCCGCCGTGCCAACGCCGCGCTGCGCCGCATGATCGGCGGGGCGGCCTTCGGTATTGTTGATCAGTTCGCCGTCAAACAGGGCGTTGCGCTTGCCATGAAAATCCATCGCCTTGGCGAGCGCGGCAAACTGATCAAGCAAGCCAGTATCCAGATGCGTTTTAGACCAGTCGAACAGCACTTCACCGCCCGGCAGATTAAGCGATAGGGAAAGCTTGTGCACCCGCTCTGCATCGGCGGCAAACAAGTCCGTCAGCTTGGGCTGATTGGCCTTGGCAATGGCGGTCCATACGGCTTGGGCGGCGGTTTGATCGGTCATGCGCGGGAATCCTTGTGGCTAAGGCTAATGTCGTTCATCGCTCTCTAGCGTTAAATCCGTGTCAAAGCGATATGCGTGCAAAGCTTTACGCACTTCGCAAGACTTGACCTTGCGCCTATCCTGAACCAAGGAACGGCGATGGAAAACACCAGCCAGATCACACCGGATGCAGGAAGCCCTGTGCCCAAGGAAAAGCCATCGGAAACC
>JBGSTI010000100.1:0-6029 GCA_041736605.1 Sphingomonadaceae bacterium | reverse complement strand
ACCGGCAACGGCGCATCGGCAGCCAAAGGCGTGCCAATCGCGGCCAATTGCTGATCGGCATCGCGCGGCACAGCCCTGCCCGCCAGCGCCAGCACCGTCTGAATCAGGCCCGAACAATCGGGGCCATTGCCCGCACGGCCACCCCAGACATAGGGCGCGCCCAGCATCTTTTCCGCTTGGCCCACGAGATCGAATGTTGCACCAATCGGAGCCAGATCATCGGCAGAGAAATGCGCGGCGGCGCTGGCGGAAAGTTTCGCCCCCATCGGAACGACGAGCCCAGCATCGTTGCGGCTCGTCTGTGCGATCACGACATGGCTGGTGGCCTCGGTCGCTTCACCCAGAGCCAACACAGGCACATAGCCCAGATAGCCATCATGCGCGCTGCATCCCCAGGCCCAGCCGCCCGAAACATCAAGAACGTCGAAACCCTCGCCCATCAACAGTTCGGATACGGCAGTCGCCTTATCTTCGCCCTTTTCGCGCATCGCCACTTGCGGCACGACGCAAACACGCGGCATCGGCACCACATAATGCGGCGCAAACAGCTTTCCGGCAAGGGCGATATCAGCCAGATCCCCCCGGATCGGCGTGGTACGAGGATCGGCGACATGCGCCGGGCCGTCCAGCCAGAAAAGCTGCCCCTCCGCCTGATTGGCGTGATCTTGTCCTTCCCCGTGCACCCTTAACGGCCCCTTTGCTTGCCAGCCTGCCTACCCATAGCATGGGCAGCAAAGCGCGCGCGATAGCCGACCATCGCGCAAATGCCAAGCATGGGCTTATCCGGCGTAGCGCGCCTGCACATATCGCCATAGGGCGCGCAGGCCCAATGCCTCGCCGCCCTTGGGACGACCGGGCTTGGCAGCGGGTCGCCAGGCGAAGGTATCGATATGGAACCAGTCCACGCCCTTGGGCACGAACTTGTCAAGAAACAGCGCCGCCGTAATCGCCCCTGCAAACGGGCCGGACACGGAATTGACCATATCGGCAATGTCGGATTTCAGCATATCATCATAGCCATGCCATAGCGGCATCGGCCAAAGCGGATCGTCGCACGCCTTGCCCAAGGTGGCGATTTCCGCCGCCGCCGCCATATCGCGGCTAAATAATGGCGGCAGATCGGGGCCAAGCGCCACGCGCGCAGCGCCGGTCAATGTCGCATAATCAATCACCAGATCGGGCTTATCCTCGCCCGCGTGCCACAGGGCATCGCCCAGCACCAGCCGCCCTTCGGCATCGGTATTGGTGATCTCCACCGTATCGCCCTTGCGCGTGTTCAGCACATCGCCGGGACGAAAGGCATGGCCCGAAATCGCATTTTCCGCTGCGGCGACAAGCATATGCAGGCGAACCTTAAGCCCCGATGCCATGATCAGGCCAGCCAACGCCAGCACATGCGCCGCGCCGCCCATATCCTTTTTCATCAACGCCATGCCCGCCGATGGCTTGATATCCAGCCCGCCGCTGTCGAACGTGATCCCCTTGCCGACAAGCGCCAGACGGGGATGCGCAGTATCGCCCCATTGCATCTCAATCAAGCGCGGCGCATGGATGCGCGCGGCGGCGCGGCCCACCGCGTGGATCATCGGATAGCCTTGTTCCAGTGCATCGCCAGCGGTCACTTTCATCTCGGCCTTGTGCCGCTCCGCCAGCTTGCGCGCTTCGGCCTCCAGCGCCGCTGGCCCCATATCTTCGGCCGGTGTGTTGACGAGATCGCGGACCAAGGCCACCGCCTCGGCCTCAGCCAGAATTGCCGGTATCCGCGCGACTTCGCCGGTCAGTAGCACGCGCGGCTCATGCACCTTGGGCTTGGAACGATACCGGTCAAAGCGATACTGGCCAGTGAGCCAGCCAAACAGCGCCGGTCCCGCCTCGCCCGATGCCAGGCGATATTGGCCGCCGGGCAAGGTTTCAGCCAGCTTGGCAAGGCACCAGCTGGAAAGCGAACCGGTATCGGCGACACCGCTGACCACGGCCCAATCATCATCATTACTGCCGGGCAGGATCGCCTTTTCATAGCCGCCAGCGGTGAATTTCTGCGCACGCACGGCGGCGCGCACGCCCTCATTCTGGGCCTTCATCCAGTCATCGAAACCGGCCTTGTCGACCAGATGGATAAGGTGTGCGGGCTGGCCGCGATCGGGCTGGATCAGCGAAGAAAAGTCGTTCATGATGCCACCGAGTGTTAGCTTGGGCGCAAGAAAAGGCGAGAAAAATCATGACGAATAGCGCAGAATTGCAGCGGTTTTTGACGGTCATCCTGTGCAGCGCGTCGGCATTCGCCATGACCGCCTGCACGCAAGCTGCCGAAAACGCCAAGGCCGAAAACGCCGAAGCCCCCACCCCGCCAGTGCCGCCCACCGTCAATCTGCCGACCAATGGCGCCAATGCCGCGCCTGCCCCGGCGGCCAAGGCCGTGGCGGTAACCGAAAAGACCAATGATTATGAATTTAAATTTTCCTACCCGGCTGAAGCCGCCGCCATCCCCAAGCTGAAGGCACAACTTGATAAGGATATGGCCGAGGCCAAAGCCGAACTCGCCGCCGACGCGCGCGAGCACAAGGCCATGGCCGCAAAGGATGACTTTCCGTTCATGGCCTATGATGTTGATGTCACGTGGGAAAAGGTTGCCAATCTGCCGCGCTTCCTCAGCCTATCGGTATCGTCTTACGCCTTTACTGGCGGCGCACATGGCAATAGCGGGTCGGGCGGCCTGATCTGGGACCGGGAGCGTGATGCAAGGGTCAAGGCGCTGGATATGTTCTCCTCCCCCGCCACGCTCGCCGCCGCCATGGAGAAACGCTATTGCGCGGCGCTCAACAAGGAACGGCGCAAACGGCGCGGTGAATATGCCGATGAACCATCGGGCATTGCCGAATTTGATAGCTGCCCCAATCCCAGCGAAATGACGCTGCTATTGGGTTCTTCCAACGGCAAGGCATTTGATCGGATCGGCATCATCGCCGACGCCTATGTCGCAGGGTCTTATGCCGAGGGGCCGTATGAAATTACGCTGAGCTTTGACAAGGCCATGCTGGCAGCGGTGAAGGCGGAGTATCAGCCGTATTTTGCGGCGGGACGCTGAAAGGTAGAAGTGGCCCACCCCCGGCCCATCTTGGCTGCGGGAGGGGAGTAATAACGGTCACCCCGCCCGCTTGCGGGAGGGGCAGCGAGACTTACGGGCTTGCCCGTTAGTCGCAGCGGGGTGGGCATGTGCCCGCGATTTACTCCGCCGCTTCCAATCGCGCCTCAGCACTCGCGCCCAGCACCGACAGGTCAATTTCCCCCGCCTTGGCAAAGCGCAAGATGCCGTCGTCAATATCTCCCTTGGTCAAAATGCCCTTGTCAAACAGATAGTCCTGATTGAGCCGCCAGGGCTGCTCCGCGCCATTTTGCGGCAACAGGTCGAGCGCGCGCTGGATATAGCCTGACGAGAAATCGAACACCACTTCGGCCCCCTTGGCGTCCTCAGGCGCCAATTCGGGCACGGCAATATCCGCATGCAGTTCATCCATGCGGTTGAGCACGCGGCACACATAGGTCGAGACGATATCCGCCTTCAACGTCCAACTGGCGTTCAAATAGCCGAACACGTTCGACAGATTGGGCACGTTAGAGAACAAACAGCCCTTATAATAGAAATGGTCGTTCCACTTGATCGCGCGCCCATCGACGCTGAAATTGACCTTGCCCAGCATCGCCAGTTTCAGGCCCGTCGCGGTGATGATCACATCAGCGTCAATATGCCCGCCCGATTTCAGCTGAATGCCAGTTTGCGTGAACCGCTCGATATGATCGGTGACCACATCGGCCGTGCCTTCGCGGACCGAGACAAAGAAATCGCTGTCGGGCACCAAGCATAGACGCTGTTCCCACGGCCCATAAGGCGGCGTGAAATGCCGCTCGTCCATCTTGTCGCCCAATTCCTCGCGAATCCGCTTGAGCAGCAATTCGCCAACCTTTTCAGGATCTTTGCGCGATTTGCGGAAAAAGAATTGTTGCATCTGCACATTTTTGAACCGCGTAACTGCATAGGCCCATTTCTCAGGCAGAAAGGCGCGCAGGATATTGGCCAATGTGTCGCGTGCGGGCCGGGTTACAAACCAGGTCGGCGTGCGCTGCAACATGGTGACGTGCGCAGCCTGCTTGGCCAGATTGGGCACCAAAGTCGCCGCCGTCGCGCCAGAACCAATGACGACGATCTTTTTGCCCGCATAGTCGAAATCTTGCGGCCAGAATTGCGGGTGAATGATTGTGCCCTCAAAATCCTCGCGCCCTTCAAACACCGGATCATGGCCGCCATCATAATCATAATAGCCCGCGCCCATATAGATGAAGCGCGCCGCGATGCTCTGTTTGGCGCCATCCGCTGCCGTCGACGTCACATGCCAGCGCGCATCGGCGGACGACCAATGCGCGTCCGTCACCGTCTGGCCAAAATGGATATGGCGGCGAATATCACGCTCATCGGCAATGCGGTTCAGATAGGCGAGGATCGACGGGCCATCGGCAATTGCCTTTTGCTCGCGCCATGGCTCAAACACAAAACCCAGCGTATGCATATCGCTGTCTGACCGGATGCCGGGATAGCGGAACAAATCCCATGTCCCGCCCAGATTGTCGCGCCGTTCGACAATCGCAAAGCTTTTGCCGGGGCAATCGCGCTGCATATGCACCGCCATGCCAATGCCCGAAATCCCCGCGCCGACAATCAGCACGTCCACCATCTGGCTCATCTTCGCTCTCCTGTTCGCGGGCGGGCTGTCCCGCTCTCTGCGCTTTATAGAGGCAAGCTTACTTACACAGTTGCAAATGGCAACCGGTTTGATGGGGGAATGTTTGGGATGTACCCCGGCGAAAGCCGGGGCCCAGTTCAGTTTTCAGATTTGGTAAGATCACGCCCGCATTTGCTACATATCTTGGCAGGCCAAGGACAACTATAACAACCGATCAGGCCTCCACGGACAAACACGGATCTGCCGCAAGTCGGGCAAGCAATCGAGAAACTGAGATAACTAACGATCAACATCCAAGTCAGCACAAGAGGCAAGGTCACAGCGAAAATGACCTCCCAAGATACCCCGAACGCATTGAGCGTAACCGGAACGCCCCAAACGATAAAGGGTATCGACACAACCGTCCAGAACAGGTGGATATGCCCCAGCGCGTAGACGCTTTTCGATTTCCGGTCTTGCATGGGCTTTAGGGTAACCAACGCGACAAGTGCTGTCATTGTTAAATCGACTTGCCTCGCGAAAGAAGAGGAGGCGGGGGTCCATCACCAGCGGGTGCGGCCTAATCTGCGGGTGATGGATGCCCGCCTTCGCGGGCATGACGACCAATTTGGATGGGTCTTATGAAACCCCAACAACACCAAACAGATCATGCTCATCGGCATCTTCCACCGTCACATCGACGATATCACCGGGGGCCAGATCAGCAGGAACGTTGCGCAAGTAAACATGGCCGTCAATTTCCGGCGCATCGGCCTGTGACCGGCCCGTCGCGCCGATATCGCCGTCCTCATCAGCCTCGCCCACCTCATCGATGATGACGGGCAGCACGCGGCCGATCTTGGCTTGCAGACGCGCGGCGCTGATCGCGGCGGTTTTTTCCATGATGCGCTGAAAGCGTTCTTCCTTGATCTCTTCGGGAACCGCTCCGGGCAGATTATTGGCCTCGGCCCCTGCAACCGGCTCAAAGCGGAAGGCACCGACGCGGTCGAGCTGAGCCTCGCCCAGCCAATCGAGCAGATACTGGAAATCGGCCTCGGTCTCACCGGGGAAACCCACGACGAATGACGAGCGGATCGCAATATCCGGGCAAATCGCGCGCCAGTTTTTCAACCGCTCCAGCACCTTGGCCTCATTGGCCGGGCGCTTCATGGCTTTCAGTACCGATGGCGCGGCGTGCTGGAACGGAATGTCGAGATAGGGCGTCAGCAACCCTTCGGCCATCAACGGGATGACCTGATCGACATGCGGATAGGGATAGACATAATGCAGGCGCACCCAAGGCGCCTTGCCTTG
>JBGSTI010000087.1:0-11584 GCA_041736605.1 Sphingomonadaceae bacterium | reverse complement strand
CATTGCGAGCGAAGCGCGGCAATCCAGTCCGACGTTGCATCTGGATTGCCACGGCCTGCGGCCTCGCAATGACGATTTCTAATCCGCAAGAAACAGCTCAAACGGGGCCCAAAGCGCCGGATGCTCGGCCTTGGCTCCGCCATCCTTGCCCTTGCGCACCGATGCCATAGCGGCACGCAAGGCGCTTGTCGGGCTTTGCCCCTTGGCGGCATTATCCAGCGTCAGGCTGGTCAGGCGGCGGGCCATATCATCGCGCACCGGCCAGTGGCTGGCCATCACCTGCCCTGCGCCTGCCATAAAAAAGCTTTGCACGAGGCCAGAGAGTTGCGGCGCATCGGTGCTGGCCGAGGATGCGGTGTTGCACGCAGACAGGATCACCCAAGCCGCTGGCAGCCGCATCGCGCCGATTTCTGACGGCAGCAACAGCCCGTCATCATCACCCTCTGGCGTCAGCACCAAGGCAGGCTCGCTCACCCCCTCAATTTCGCCGGACACCAGCCCATGCGTGGCAAAGGCCAGCACATCGCCCGATTGCACGGTCAGGGCGCGCAGTTGCGCCTCGGTCGCCTCTGCCCCGGTAAAGATCGACGATTGCCCTTTCAGCGACCGCGCCGCAAGCGCCAGCAACTCGGCCCGCGCCTCGGCCAGATCGGGCAAATCGGCAATCACCTTGGCATTGCCCGCTGATCGCATCGCCAGACGTTCAGCCTGAACCTTGCCATTGACCCCGCCCATAGCCAGCAAACGGCCACCGGTCTTGCTGGTCCCGGCGGCAGGTAACGGACGAGGTGCGCCTGCAAAACGAACGATTTCCAAGCTATCGGCCAGCCAGTCGCGCGATCCCGGCGCGCTCAATACCGCCATCGGCAAAGCTGCAACCTGACCATTGGCCCCAACAAGCAGCCGCTTGCGCCCGGTCAGCAGTGGCTTGAGCGAAGCGGGCAACAGCGCATTGGACAAGGCCAGCGCCCGGACGCTGTCAAAAGGCGTCGCTCCGCCATCGCTCAACGTCCGGCGAACAGCAGCGATATCGGCATCCAATGCCGCACCATCGGCGATGGCAAAATGCTGGACGGCACTCTGCGTCATCGCGCTGGCCAGATAGCCGCCCTCGCCCCGCGTAATCAGCAAAGCCATATCCTGCCGCCCTAGCCCTTCCTGCAACGTGGCAAGCGGGGCGGCGCGAAACAAAAGGGCATCGCGCTGATCGGCGGACAAACTTGCCTCCAGCACCGATAGAGCCACCGCATTGCGTCGCAAGTCCGTCTCCAACCCCGCCTTGTCCAATGCCGCATCGGGATTGCGCACATTGGCATCAAGCCGGGCCAGCAAGCCGCCGCGCGTCGCAATCAGCGCGCGCCGATCCGCCAGAATCTTGGCCAAAGTCGGATCGCTGGCCGCTTTGCGCTCTGCCGATGCGGCGCGTGCGCTGATCTCGACACTGCCCAGCATCGCCCATTGCTGCGCTTCAAACAGATCGGCGGGCGCATCCAACGCGGCAAACAATTCGGCCAACCAAACAAAGCCGGGCCGCTGGCGCGCGCCCTGCGCCGAATCCACGGCATAGTTCGCGGCCTCGACCATTTCGGCAAACAAAATGCGGGCATCGGCCAGCAAAGCATCCGTGGGACGCAGCGCCCCTGCCCCCTCGATCCGCAACAGCAGCGCGCGATCCAGCAGCACATCGGGATGGCTATCGACCAGCACCGCGCGCCGCAATTCCAGCGCCTTGGTCACCGCCTCTGCCGCCATGGGAAATTCGCCCTGTTGCAGCGCAATCTTGGCCAGATTTTCGCGCGCGGTATAGCGGTTGGAATGGGTTGCAGGCAGGCGTTCATCGCGGATGCGAACCAGCTCCTGCGCCAGTTCCAAAGCCTCTTGCGGCTTGCCAGTACGGGCCAGCGCATTGGCCAAAGTATCGCGCGCCTGAAAGGCCCGGTCGCTTTGCGCACCCAATTCGCCATCGATCACCGGAATCGCGCCGTCCAGAAAACGGATCGCGCCTGGATAATCCTGGGCTTGGGATAGAGCCTGCGCAAACATCACCCGCATCGCCGCGCTATTCTGATTGGGTTTGCCATTGACCCGCTCGTTCAGTTCAAAGGCACGCCGCAAATAGGCCTGCGCCTCACGCGGGCGGCCAAGGCGGAACAATATGCTGCCCAGATTGGCGAGCAAATTGCCCATTTGCGGATGATCGGGGCCAAACACCGCCTCGCTGCGCGCCAGCGATTGGCGGGCGCTGACTATCGCCTCATCGGTGCGGCCTGACGTAAACAGATAGGCGACGCGATTGGCCTGCCACACCATCACGTCGAGTGGCGGTTCGGGCAGCGCCAGCCCCATATCGGTTGCCTCGGCATTCAGCGCCAGCGCATCATCCAGCCGCCCTTGTTCCAGCCGGTTGGCGGCCAGATTGTTGATTGTCACCGCATAATCGCGCGATGGCCTCACCGGCGTTTCGGCACGATAATTGGCGATCAGTTCTTCAAGCAAAGTCTGCGCTTTATCGTGCTCGCCCTTGTAATTATGGACATAAGCGCGAAGCGAAACGGCATCGCGCCAATCATCAATCCATGCTGGGCCTGCCGCTTTCAATTGCACCATCAGCGGCTCTATCATCACCGCCACCGCATCAAATTCGCCATTCTGCGCCATGGCCAGCGCAACCGCCGCTTTGCGCGCCGCAATTTCGGGATGGTTGGCGGGATAGATGCGCTGCGCTTCTTTTAGCGCGGCATTGGCGGCGGCCCGTAGATCGGTGGGCGTGGCGGTTTCGACTTGCGCCTCGAATGCCGCGATCAGGCGGTCGAGTTCGGCGCGGTTCGTTTCTGCGGCTTGGACCTCAGTTGGCGTCGCGAGCCCAGAAAGCGGCAACACCGCAGCACTGGCTAGCAACAGGGGCATCATTTTGCGACGAACCAGCATGCAAATCTCTCCCGGTTAGCGTATGGTATTTGTGCCCCGTAGTGGCGGACTTCGGATCGCAGTATACACATCGTCACCCTGAACTTGTTTGGCCTTCGGTCACTTCGTTCCAGGGTCCATCCCGCCCAACCGTGGAACCCCAGAATTTCAGCAATCCGCACGGTCGTTCATTTGCCCACAGCTAAGATGTGGTTGCCTGATGGATGCTGGAACGAAGTGACCGAAGGTCAAACAAGTTCAGCATGACGATGGTATTCAAATAGTGGCAATATTGCCCGCGCGACCCATGTTTTCACCACAGTCGCACCTCCAAACCCTTCAATTCAAGCGGAAAGTGCGTGGAGGCGCCGCAATGCTGGCAAAAGGCGCGTTTCCCCGCTATGGGGCGGGTCATGCCCCACACTGATAACGCCCCCACCGCGCCCGGTCTTCCCACCTCCATGCCCATTGCCGGGCACAGCGACCCCGTTACCGTGCCGCGCAGCATCACGCCGCGCGCCGATGGGCGGCAGGATCTGATGGGCCTTTCTCGCGCGCAGATTCAGGCGCTGCTGGTCGAAGCGGGACTGGACAGCAAGGCGGCCAAGCTGCGCTCAAAGCAAGTGTTTCACTGGCTTTATCATCGCGGCGTCACCGAATTTGACGGGATGACTGACATCGCCAAGACAATGCGCCCTTGGCTGGCCGAACATTTCGTCATTGGCCGTCCCCGCATTGTCGAGGCGCAAGTGTCAGAAGACGGGACGCGCAAATGGCTGCTGTCCACCGATGATGATCAGGAATATGAAATGGTGTTCATTCCCGATGCGGATCGGGGAACGCTGTGTGTTTCGAGCCAGGTTGGCTGCACGCTCAATTGCCGGTTCTGCCATACGGGCACAATGCGGCTGGTGCGCAACCTGACGCCGGGTGAAATTGTGGGGCAAGTCATGCTGGCGCGCGATGCGCTTGGCGAATGGCCCAAAGGCGCAATGAATTTCGATATCGACGATGCTGATGACGAGGATGTCGGCCATTATCGTGCCGATGGCCGTTTGCTGACCAATATCGTGATGATGGGCATGGGCGAGCCGCTGTATAATTTCGACCATGTTCGCGACGCACTGAAAGTCGTGATGGACGGCGAAGGGCTGGCACTATCGAAACGCCGCATCACCCTGTCGACCAGTGGCGTGGTGCCGATGATGGCGCGCTGCGGCGAGGAAATCGGCGTCAATCTGGCGGTATCGCTGCACGCGGTGACCAAGGATGTGCGCGACGAGATTGTGCCGATCAATCGCAAATATGGCATCGAAGAACTGCTGACCGCCTGCGCCGATTATAAGGGCGCGAGCAACGCGCGACGCATCACATTTGAATATGTGATGTTGAAAGACAAGAATGACAGCGATGCCGACGCACATGAACTGGTGCGGTTGCTGAAAGCCTATGATCTGCCCGCCAAGGTCAATTTGATTCCGTTCAATCCCTGGCCCGGCGCGCCCTATGATTGCTCGACGCCCGAACGCATCCGCAAATTTTCTAACATCATTTTCGAGGCCGGAATCAGCGCCCCGGTGCGGACCCCGCGCGGCCGCGATATCGATGCTGCCTGCGGCCAGCTGAAAACCGCGGCAGAGAAAAAATCACGCGCTGAACTGGACCGGCTGGCCGAAGAAAAGCAGGCGGCGCTCGGCTAAATGGCTTTTACTTGGTGGCTCTACCCGACCCGTCGCTTCACCGTGGACGGCCTGGATTTCGCGGTGAAAAGTCGCGCGCGCAGCGATGGGTTGGTCTCGCAATTGCTGATGCTGGGCGTCGAACAGGCGAACGATCAGACGCCTTTGCTTGGCCCGGAATCGGTGCGCAACCATCAACTGGCCTGTATCCTGCCCGATGGCCGCACGTTGAGCGTGGAACTGGGTTACATCGGCAATTGGGCCACCGGCATCATTGCGCGCATCAATGGCGTGGTGATCCATGAAAGCCATCCCGGCCAGACCCCGGCCTTTCCCGAAAAGCACCGCGAAGCCGCCATGCAACACACCAGCATGGGCGAGGCGTTTCAGCATGGGATGAGCAAGTCTGGCGTCGAAGGATCGCCTTTGCAAGCCGGTGTGTTTGCTAGGCATAACCGCCTGCCCTTTGCGGTGGATATCATCACCGGGCTGTTGTTTTTTGCGGTGGCCAAAATCTGGGATTTGAACACGGCGGCGCTGGTTGGCGTGGCTGTGGGCGTCGGCCTGTTGCTGTTTCAGCGCATCACCAAGATCGACGTCACTGGCGGTCTGGCGCTGTTTGGCATTTTCATGCTGGCTTTGTCTGCGGGCCTGGCCTTGCTGTTCGCCGATGAAGCTTGGGTCAAACAACGTGGCACGATCACCGGGCTGATTGGCGCAGCGATTTTCCTGATCGATGGCCTGCGCGGCGGGCCCTATATCGGCAAGGGGCTGGCGCGATACATGCCCTATGCCGATATCGATCCGGGGCGCTTTGCCTTGGCCATGGGGATGATCGGTCTGGTGATGGCGGGGCTGAATTACGCCGTGGCCGTGTTGTTCAGCACCGATATCTGGCTGTTTTACAAAACCTTCCTCGATTGGATTGTGGTGATGGGGCTGGTGATCTTTGCCATCCGCTTTTCACGAAAGCCAAAGCTGCTGTAACCTTTGGCTTTCCAGCCGCGAAGCACAGGCTATGATGCAGCCCATGTCCAGCGCCACTTCCAGCGACCGCCCGCAAAAGCGTCATGCCCTGCTCACGCGATTATGGCACTGGATCAACGCAGCCTGCCTGATCATATTATTCATGACCGGGCTCAACATTTTCAACGCCCACCCCCGGCTCTATTGGGGCCATGCCGGTTTCGCCAAGGCAGATGCGTGGCTGGTGCTGGACAAGTTCCCCGGCTGGATAACGATCCCCAGCCATTACAGCCTGGCCGATGCGCGGCTATGGCATTTCCTGCTTGCCTGGCCTTTTGCAGTGGCGCTGACGCTGTTTTTGATCGGATCACTGATCAATGGCCATATGCTGCGTGATATCGTCCTGCGGCGGCATGAATGGCGACCCTCGATGATCGCAGCAGATATCCGCGCGCATCTGAAGCTGGATTTCAGCCAGCATGGCGGCCAGTTCAATATCCTGCAAAAGCTCAGCTATGGCCCGGTGATTTTCATCCTGCTTCCCGGCATGATCCTGTCGGGCCTCACCATGTCGCCCCAGATGGATGCGGCATGGCCGTGGTTGGTGGATCTGTTCGGCGGGCGACAATCGGCGCGATCTTGGCATTTCATCTTTGCGTGGACCCTGACGGCGTTTTTTGTGCTGCATATCGTGCTGGTGCTGCTGTCCGGCCCGATCCGGCAAGTGCGCGACATGATCACTGGCGGACGGAGGGACGCAGCATGACCAAGGCCCTGCTCCCCATTTCGCGCCGCGCGTTGCTGAGCTCTGCTGCGATTGGCGCAGGCCTGATGCTTAGCGGTTGCGATCGGGTCAATTCAAGTCCCGCCTTTCGCCGCCTGCTGGGCGATGTCGAGGGCTGGAACAAGGCAACGCAGCGTAGCCTGGCTGATCGCATGGCGCTGGCCCGCGAATTTGATGCGGCGGATATCTCGCCCGAATTTCGTGCCAATGGCACGCGCGATCCCGGAACCCCGGCCTATCAGGCGCATGTCGACGCTGGTTTTGCCGATTGGCGGATCAACGTCGATGGGCTGGTGGCCAAGCCGCTGTCACTATCGCTCGCCGATATCAAGGCCCTGCCCCAGCGCAGCCAGATTACCCGCCATGATTGCGTCGAGGGGTGGAGCGCCATCGGCCAATGGCAAGGCGTGCCATTGAAACTGGTGCTAGAGGCCGCTGGGCTGGACGCCAAAGCGCGGTTCATCGTGTTTCATTGCGCCGATCTATATAATGGCCATCCCTATTATGAGAGCATCGATTTGATCGACGCTTTCCATCCGCAAACCATCCTGGCGCACAGCCTGAACGGGGCCGACCTGCCCGTGCCCAATGGCGCGCCGGTGCGGCTGCGGGTGGAACGGCAATTGGGATATAAGCACGCCAAATATGTCGAGCGGATCGAGGCTGTGGCGGCGTTGGACGGCATCGGCCTTGGCAAAGGCGGTTATTGGGAAGATCGTGGCGGCTATGCCTGGTATGCGGGGATTTAGGCTCCCGCCATCGCCAATATCGCCGCCCACTCCGTATCGCTTACCGGCGCGACCGATAGCCGCGACTGGCGGATGATCGCCATATCCGCCAGATCTGGATGGTCGCGCATCGCCTTGAGTGTCACTGGCCTTGGCAGCGCCCGCAAGGGCTTCACCTTCACCGCCATCCATTTGCCGCTATCGTCGGTCGGATCGGGAAAGGCACTGGCGCTAACCGTAACCAGCCCCACCGCCGCTGCGCCGGGGCCACTGTGATAGAATAACACCTCATCGCCCACCGCCATGGCTTTCAAATTGTTCGCCGCCTGATGATTGCGCACGCAATCCCACATCCCCTCGCCCTCGGCCAGCAAGTGCGACCAGCCATAACAATCGGGTTCGGATTTGAGCAGCCATTTGGCCATGGGAAAGCTCCAGTAAGTGGGGTTACGATTTTCAAGCCTTGCCGCGCGATTTGATCTGGGGCAATCCGGTTTCATACCAAACTGCCTAAAGCGCAGCGATTGACCGCAAGATTTGAAGGTGATTTTCCGCCATGACCGAACTTCCCGCCATCTCGTTGGCGCAAGGCGATGCCGATGCGTTGGGCCAGCAATTAGGCCATTCTTTCCAGACCTATGGCTTTGCCGTGGTCACCGATCACGGGCTTGATGCCGATCTGGTCGCCCGCGCTTGGGATCTGACCGCACAGCTTTTCGCGCATGACGAGGCGGAAAAGCGCCGCTTTCACAATCCGGCGATTTTTGGCGCGCGCGGCTATACGCCGTTCAAGACCGAAATTGCCAAGGGCGCCGATCATCATGATTTGAAGGAATTCTGGCATGTCGGCCGCGATCTGCCGCCGGGCCATCCGCTATCCGCCTCGATGCCGCCCAATAGCTTCCCGGATTTCGTCCCCGGTTTCGCTGAAACATTCCGCGAATTATATATCGCATTCGACACAGTCGGCGCGCGGATTTTGACCTATATTGCCCGCTATCTGAACCTGGCACCCGATTTTTTTGATAATGTGATCGAAGACGGCAATTCGGTGCTGCGCCTGCTGCATTATCCGCCGATTGCAGGCAATCCCGAAGGCTGCATCCGCGCCGGCGCGCATGAGGATATCAACCTGATCACGCTGTTATTGGGTGCAGAAGAGGCAGGCCTCGAAATCCTCACCCGGCAAGGGGAATGGATCGGCGTCAGCCCGCCGCCGGGCGGCATGGCGATCAATGTTGGCGATATGCTGCAACGCCTGACCAACCATGTGCTGCCATCCACCACGCACCGCGTGCTGAACCCGGCAGGCGACCGCGCCAGCCATAGCCGCTATTCGATGCCCTATTTCCTCCACGCACGCTCAGACTATATGATCGAATCGTTGCCCGGCTGCATCAGCGAAGACAATCCAAATCGCTATCCGCAACCGATCAGCGCCGATGATTATCTGCAAGAGCGGCTGCGCGAGATTGGCTTGAAGAAGTAACCGACCTTACGTACCCCGGCGAAAGCCGGGGCCAAGTTCTAATCTATCATATCGAAACCCCCGCAAATCTGGACCCCGGCGTTCGCCGGGGTACCAAAGTCTACGTGCTCCGGCGCAGGCCGGAGCGGTGGCAGTAAAATACGAACTTTGCGACAGATCGCCAACGCTCCGGCCTACGCCGGAGCACATATTGCATGTTACCGGAATTTAGGGGGCGCGGGCGCTGCCGACCTCATCCGAATTTTCCGCATCAATCAGACCAAAAACCCGCATCATGCCTGCGCGATAGGCCTGCACTGCGCTGGCCGCATGGGTGCCACCCTTGATCCGCACCAAATGCGCCGTCCACGGCAAATCAGTGCTTCCTGCAATCCAGCCGCCCCATTCCTCCGCCCCGTCACGAAGATAATCGCGGTCACGGCTGCCGCTGGTAACGACCAATGTCGAGCCGGACTTTGCCGAAACAGGCGCGCTATTCCAACCATAAAGATGCTTGTCAGTTTCGCGCCCCGGATTGCTGGCAATATAACCACGAAACAGTCCGGGACGTTGATTGGCGGCATAAAGCACGAACGACCCGCCCCGGCTTTGCCCAAACAACGTCCGCTGGCTGTCATCCACCCGATATTGCGCCGATATGGCTGGCAAAAGCTCATTTTCCAGCATGGTCAGAAATGCTGCTGATCCGCCGGGCGAGCCATCTTCCAGCACGGGCCAGAAATCGAAATGCCGCATGTTCACATCTTTGCCGAGGCTACCATAGGCAATGCCGACAATCACCGCTTCGGGCAGCTTGTCATCATAATGCAGAAACAGATGCGCCGGTGCCAGCATTGGATAAAGCGTATCGCCATCCAGCACATAGCTGACCGGATAACGCCGATCGAGATCACTATCATAGGATTCGGGCAGCTTCACATAGATATGAAGCGGGCGCCCCAATGCCTTGGAATCATGCCGGAAATAATCTCCGGCAATGCCCGGCAAATATTGGATCGGTCCGCCCGCTGGCTCGCCACGCGCCAGACAAGGCGACGCAAACATAAGCATGATTGCAGCGATCAGACGCGCAATCACTTTCGGCAGAGAGAAATTACCGCTTGGCAGCATCGCTCGCGCCCGATGGCGCTGCCGCCGTTCCGCTCGGCGCGGGTGTCGGGCTAGACTTGGCCGTCGACGCGCCCAAAGCAGGCGTCTCCGCTAGGACCGAATCCACCGCATGGATCACGCCATTGGCGGCGGCGACATCCTTCATTGTCACCGGGCTCACCGAACCGCCGGGGCCAGACAGGCGAATGACATCCTGATCCAGCGTCGCGGTGATGCTGGTGCCTGCCAGCGTCTTCAATGTCGCCTTGCCGCCACCATCGGCGATCAGTTTCTTAAGGTCCGCCAACGTCAGCTTGCCCTCAACCACATGGGCTTTGAGGATATCGGTCAGCGCGCTACTATTCTCTGTGTCAAACAGGCTGTCGATCCGTTCCTGCCCCATTTTGTCGAACGCAGCATCAACCGGCGCAAACAGCGTGAACGGCCCCTTGCCTGCCAGCGCGTCTTTCAATTCGGTGACGGTTACCGCTTCGGTCAATTTCGAGAAATCGGGATTGCCTGCCGCCACCTGGATGAGGTTCAGGCCGTCGGCCTCTGCCGCCTTGTCAACAGGGAGCGCAGGCACCGCATCAGGGCTGTTGAGCGTGATGTCATCCATGTTCTTCGCAGGTTCGGTGCGGCCACAGGCCGACAACATCAGGGCCGGCACCACCAGCGCCAGTACAGGCTTCACCATCAACTTGGCATTTTTGCTCATCATATCAAATCCTGTTGGCGGGCGATTGGCCCAGATGCACGAAATCGCGTTGGTACGAGTCCATATGGGCACCGCCATCGACAAATACCAGTTGCCCGGTCACGCTTTGCGCGCTGGCAAGATACAGCACAGCTTCGGCAATGTCTTGCGCCTTGGAAAGACGCTGCAACGGCATCATCTGTTCCAGCGCCTGCCACTGCGCATCATCATAATCGGGCGTCGGCAGAGTCAGGCCGGGAGCGACTCCGTTAACGCGAACCTTGGGGGCCAAGGCGCGCGCCATCAGCCGGATCGATTCGCCCAACGCCATTTTTGACAGCGAATAGGATAGCTGATCCACCACCGGATTGCGCACCCGCTGGTCCACAATATGGATGATGCTGGCCTGCCCATTATGGCGCGCCGCCAATCGGCTGGCGAGCAGCACCGGAGCCGCCACGTTAACGCGAAAATGCTTGTCCAGCGATGCAGCCGTAACCGTGCTGGCATTATCATCCTCAAACAATGCGGCGTTGCAGACGATCAGATCAGGCATCCGGCCAAAGCGCGATTGGGCGTGATCGAGCAAAATGTCGGCAATACCATCATCGGCCAGATCAGCCACGATGGCCGACCAATCACAGCCCGTTACTGTCAACGCCTCGCCCAGCGCCGGTTCAGGTTGACCCGCCCGGTGGCTATGTAGGATCAGATCATAACCTGCGCCTGCCAAAGCGCCCGATATGGCCGCGCCAATGCGGCGCAAACCGCCCGTTACCAAGGCCAGCGGGCGGCTCGTGCTCATGCAGCGATGCGGCCCGGGCGCTGGCGAGTCATGGTAATGCCAATGGCCTCGCCATCCACCGAAATGGCCAGTTTGACGATCTTGACCGTCACTGCCAGCACGCGCGGATCCTGAAAAAAGAGGGTGCGGATGATATGATCGGCAACGCCCTCGATCAGCGTGAAATGTAGCCCCGGCGGCAACGCATCGGTGGCGGCGTGGCGCAAGTCCATATAGTTTTTCGACGCGCTGAGCGGGGTGTCCGGCGCATAGAAATCAGCCATTTCCAGCTCGACCTTCACATCGATCCGCAGCGGCTGGGGCAGATGGGTTTCTTCCGAATAGATGCCGGTCAGCACATCGACGTGCAGATCGGCCACTTCCAGAAACAGCGTGTCACGCAATTTGGCTTCTCCATTCAGAACAGGCCGGAGCGTTGGCAAACACGCGCGCTTTTGTCC
>JBGSTI010000056.1:0-3222 GCA_041736605.1 Sphingomonadaceae bacterium | reverse complement strand
CTATCAAGGGCTGGTAGCGTGGGGCATTGATTACTTTCCAATACCAATTTAAGTGATGGGTGATACGCATTGGGTAATTTGTGGAGTGAGGCTGAGTGTCTAGAAACTTTGCAAGCCGCATCGATCTGCGCCATTTGCGCTATTTTGTGGCCATTGTGCGCAACGGCAGTTTTCGTGCTGCCGCAGAGGAATTGCATATTTCCCAGCCGCCGCTGACACGGCAAATCCAGCAGTTGGAGGAGGTTGTGGGAACGCCCTTGCTAATCCGCAAAGCAAGCGGGATTCGCCCCACTGAGGCGGGCGTTTTGCTGGCAACCGAGGCCACCAACATTCTCGCGCTTGTCGAGCGAGCGTGCACCACGGCCGGGTTGATCGGTGCTGGGCAACTTGGGCGACTGGACGTGGGCGTGTTCGGCTCTGCCGTGCTCGACATTGTCCCGCGTATCGTGCTGGACTTTCGGAATCGCTATCCCGATGTCGATGTTGTCCTGCACAATATGGATCGCGACACGCAGGTGAAGGCACTCCATGAACGCCGCATCCAGATCGGTTTCAACCGCTTTTTCCAGGATCATCCAGAGCTGGTCTGGGAACCGGTGCTTCGTGAAAAGATGCTAATCGCCGCGCCCAGCACGCATCCGCTGACCGCCAAAGCGGCGGTCAGTCTGCGCGATCTGGAAAATGAACCGCTGATTTTCTATCCCCGAACCACTGGCCCTGGCGGGTTCAGCAACTATCTTTTGCGGTTGTTCCACAATCTCAATATCGAACCGAAAATCGTGCAGACGGTCGATGATGTGGTGGCAGCCGTTTCCTTTGTTTCGAGTGGCCTTGGAATTACACTGGGCGTGGAATCCGCGCAAAACCTGCGCTTGCCTGGTGTCACTTACCTCCCCTTGGTTGAGGGCGAGGCCACCGCGTTTGATCTCAGTGTCATTTACCGCGCATCAGAGCATTCTCAGGTGCTCGATGCTTTTCTGGATTGCGTGCGAACAGTTTCCGCCGTCCGGCAATCTGATAAAATATGAACAGGAATTGGGCCGCATGACCGCAGCGAATGACCTGATTGAAGCCCATGCAGAGCGTCTTTTCAACGCCCGCAAAACGGCGACGACTGTCGATCTGGTCACGCAAATGTCACCGTCCATCAGCGCTGACGACGCCCGCCGGATCGCTGAGCTGACTCTTGCCAAATGGGGCCAACCTCAATGCGGGTTCAAGCTTGGCTACACCAGCGAAGCGATGCGACAGCAAATGGGCATTAGCCAGCCCAATTTCGGACGGCTCACAGCGGATATGAATTTTACCAACGGAGTGTGTGCCCCGCTGATCCATCCACGGGTAGAGCCCGAAGTCGCGCTGCGGATCGCCCGCGATTTCAGCGTTGTTCCACAGTCGGAAAGCGATCTGTTTGAATTGGTAGATGCCGTGTTTCCGGCACTTGAGATCGTTGATACACGCTATCATGACTATAGGTTTCGCTATGAGGATAATGTGGCCGACAACAGCTCGGCTGCCGGGTTCGTGCTTGGCGCAGCCCACGCGCCTGAGGTTCTTCTGGGGCAAGGCTTTGATGTTCTGCTTGATGCCAATAACAATCAAAAGGAGACCGGGCATTCGTCCGCTGCACTTGGCGGCCCGCTCCATGCATTGCGATGGTTTTTGAACGAAGCAGCTGCATTAGGTGAAGCTATTCCAGCCGGCTCGATCATCTTGACCGGGGGACTTACCCCTGCATTGCCTATGGAAATGGGACGGATAGCCGTCGCAAACTTTGGTTCGCTAGGGACAGTGTCAGTCGACTGGTAGCCTTTGCCTCATTGGACTTGCAACGGCTTCGTTCTGGTGACTTGAGCGTATAACACGCGCACAAGGAGACTGACTGGACGAATAAGCCTATAGAGGAGTTCAAGCAGGACGCGGCTTGGACCTAATTTGAGCTGCGGCGTTACCCCAAGTTCTGCCGTCCCCCCCATTTTCGCATCGCTCGGGGTGGCAATCCAAAACTCTTGGCATGCCAGCGCGTGAACGCCCCAATAGAGCTATAGCCCAACATGTCTGCGATATCGGTGATGCGCATCCTGGGATTTGCCAGATATTGCGTTGCCAATTGCCTTTCCGGCATCGTCGCGTTCATATTTCCTGTTACTTGAGGCAGTCAAAACGCCCATGCGCGACGTATTTATGGCATTATAACAGTAGGTTATTTTGACCAATCACGGGAAAGCCACCCGAAAATGAGCCAAAAAATACTGGAATTCCCTGTTATTCACTCATAATACGAAACGTGTGCCCCCATTGGCGAGACTGGTTCGATCCAGGCTGCGTGGTGCACCATGGTCGATTTTTCTGGCTCAGGGGGCCAATCAGATAGTTTCCATCCGCGCCTTGATCCGGGATTATCGCCCTGTCGCGATAGGGCTCTTGGTCTTGACGCTGCTGGTGCGCGTGCTTGTTCCCGCCGGATTCATGCTGTCGTCTGCGCCCGATACGGTGTTTACGATCACGGTCTGTGCCGATAGCGGTGGCCCTGCCAAAGCCATTCAGCTGAAAGTCCCGGCCAAAGCGGGTCATGGCAGCGAATCGGCCCAATCGACCAGTGACGGCGCGGCTTGCGCGTTTTCCGGACTGGCCAATTTGGCGTTGATGGCGGCAGATGCCGCTTTGCTGGCTTTGGCGCTGGCCTTCATTCTGCTGCGCGCGACGGCGCCTGTGTCCTTGCGGGTTTTTGACCGCAATTTTCACCTCCGCCCGCCATTAAGGGCACCACCACTTCTGGGATGAGCAATCGTATCGCGGTTGTTCGATGCTGATTTGACCTTGGCCACCGCATGACGGGCGGCCTGTCTTACCCCTATTCCAGAAAGAAAATTCCATGAAAACGTCCCTGTTCGCGCTGGCGAGCGCGCTTGTTATGTCTGCACCGGCTTTGGCGCAGCAATCCCCGGCGGATGACGCCAATCCGCTGGAAACCATCATTGTCATTGGTCAACAGGCCGAAGAAACGCCGGTGCAATCCGCGCTGGAACCCAAAAGAACGGGCCGTCTGGCGACATTGCCCGATCTGTTCCGCACCCAGCCCGGCCTGATATTGGAGCCAGTGTTCGGCGGTGTCGATCATCCGCGCTTTGCCATTCGTGGCTCTGGGCTTCAGCGCGGCACCATGCCTGCGGGTCGGGGGATCGAGCTGCGCCTTGATGGTCTGCCAATGACCTATGCCGA
>JBGSTI010000028.1:0-3059 GCA_041736605.1 Sphingomonadaceae bacterium | reverse complement strand
CCCGGCACCGGTCGATTCCGCCGATAAGGCCGCCATGCGCGCGCGCCTGCCATCGGAGGAAATCGTCTATTTCGTACTGCCCGACCGGTTTGAAAATGGTGATCCGGCCAATGATCGCGGCGGGTTGAAGGGCGACCGGCTCAAGACCGGTTATGATCCCACCGCGCGCGGATTTTTCCATGGCGGTGATCTGGCAGGCCTTACCAAACGCCTTGATTATCTGGAGCGGTTGGGCGTCACCGCGATCTGGTTTGCGCCGATTTTCCAGAACAAGCCGGTGCAGGGGCCAGCTGGCGATGAAAGCGCGGGCTATCATGGCTATTGGGTCACCGACTTTACCCGGCCTGATGCCCATTTCGGCAGCGATGCGGAATTTGGCGCGTTCGTGAAAGCGGCGCATGCGCGGGGGATGAAAGTCTATATGGACATCATCACCAATCACACCGCCGATGTGATCCGCTATGCCGATGGCGACGCCACCAATTATGAATATCGCAGCCTCGCCGATTATCCCTATGCGACGCGCGGCGATGCCAAGGGCGCGCCGATCAATCCCGGTTTCATGGGTCATGAGGATTCGAGCGAAGTCAATTTCGCCAAGCTGACCGACTCCAATTACGCCTATATGCCTGTGGTGCCAAAGGCAGAGAGCAACGTGAAAGTGCCCGCCTGGCTCAACGATCCGATCTATTATCACAATCGCGGCAACAGCTCGTTCACGGGCGAAGACAGCCGCTTTGGCGATTTTTCCGGGCTGGACGATTTGTTTACTGAGCATCCGCGCGTGCGCACCGGCATGATCGATATCTTTGCCGACTGGATACAGCGCCACGGCATTGACGGCTTCCGCATCGATACCGCGCGCCATGTTGATCCCGGTTTCTGGCAGGCATTTGTGCCCGCGATCAAGGCCAAGGCGGCGGAGCAGGGCATCCCCAATTTCCACATGTTCGGCGAGGTTTATAAGGACGTGCCGCAAAACGGCTATATCGCCGAATATACCCGCCGCGACAAATTGCCTGCCGTGCTGGATTTCGCGTTCCAAGCGGCAATGCGCGAGCTTTTGGGGCGGAACAAGGGCACTGTGGTGCTTGCCCAGACCTTTGATGGCGATGTGCTGTATGAAGGCGGCGAAGAAGCCGCTTTGGGCCTGCCGACTTTCCTTGGCAATCATGACATGGGCCGTTTCTCGACCTTGATCCGTGAGGATATGCCGGGGATTTCGCAGGACGAATTGCTCGCCCGCGTCACCTTGGGCCACGCCATGATGCTGGGCCTGCGCGGCAGTCCGGTGATCTATTATGGCGATGAACAGGGCTTTGTCGGTGATGGCGTCGATCAAAAGGCGCGCGAGGACATGTTCCCCAGTGTGACGCCCGATTATAATGACAATGTGCTGATCGGCACGCGCGCGACCACGGCAGACAGCAATTTCGATGAAGCGCATCCGCTGTTCCGCACTATCGCGCGTCTGTCTGCCGTCCGCCGTGCGCACCCCGCTTTGACCAAGGGCCGCCAGCAGGTGCGCCATTATGAACAGGGGCCGGGCATTTTCGCGGTCAGCCGCTTTGATCCTGCCGACGGACGCGAATATCTGTTTGTCTATAACACCAGTGCCAAACCGCGCGCCGCCAATATCTGGTTGGGTTCGGGCGTCAAATCCTTTGAAACATTGGATGGTGCCTGCCCTGCCATAGTGACGGCTCCGGGCAGCGCCGCTTTTGACCTGCCTGCCTTTGGTTGGGCCATGTGCCGCGCAAACGAGTTACAGCAATGAGCAAAACCGATCTGGCATGGTGGAAAGGTGCGGCGATCTATCAGATCTATCCGCGTAGCTTTATGGATTCCACTGGCGATGGCATCGGCGATTTGCCGGGCATCACCAGTCGGCTTGATCATATCGCGCGGCTGGGTGTCGATGCGATCTGGATCAGCCCGTTCTTTACCTCGCCGATGAAAGATTTCGGCTATGATGTGTCGGATTATTGCGATGTTGATCCGATTTTCGGCACATTGGCTGATTTCGATGCGCTGGTGTCGCGGGCGCACGCGATGGGCATGAAAGTCCTGATCGATCAGGTCTATTCGCATACATCGGATGAGCATGGCTGGTTCATCGATAGCCGCTCCAGCCGCACCAGCGACAAGGCCGACTGGTATGTCTGGGCCGATGCCAAGGCCGATGGCTCGCCGCCGTCCAACTGGCAATCAGTGTTCGGCGGTCCGGCCTGGACCTGGGATGCGCGGCGCGGCCAATATTATCTGCACAATTTCCTGAAAGAACAGCCACAGTTGAACTTGCATAATCCGGCGGTGCAAGAGGCGGTGCTGGGCGTCATGCGGTTCTGGCTGGAACGCGGCGTCGATGGCTTCCGCATTGATGCGCTCAACTTTGCGATGCATGATCCGCTACTGCGCGATAATCCGCCTGCCCCCGCCAATGGCAAGGCGCGCACAAGGCCATTTGATTTCCAGCAGCGCATCCACAATCAGTCGCATCCCGATATTCCCGATTTCATCGCCCGCATTCGCGCGCTGACCGATGAATTTGATGGTATTTTCACCGTCGCCGAAGTGGGCGGCGATGATGCCGAGCGCGAGATGAAGGCGTTTACCGCCGGGGATGATCATCTCAATTCGGCCTATGGCTTCAACTTTCTCTATGCCGATCAGCTGACGCCCGATCTGGTGTGCAGCGCGCTAGCGCAATGGCCCGATGAACCGGGCACAGGCTGGCCTAGTTGGGCGTTTGAAAACCATGATGCGCCGCGTGCCTTGAGCCGCTGGTGGAGCGAGGAGCATCGCGCCGCAGCGGCGCAGATGAAAATCCTGTTATTCGCGGCGCTGCGCGGCAACATCATCCTGTATCAGGGCGAGGAGCTGGGCCTGACCCAGGTCGATATCCCGTTCGATCAGCTCCATGATCCCGAGGCCATTGCCAATTGGCCGCTGACGCTCAGCCGCGATGGCGCGCGCACGCCGATGCCGTGGAGCCATGACGGGCCATGTGCCGCGCAAACGAGTTACAGCAATGAGCAAAACCGATCTGGCATGGTGGA
>JBGSTI010000522.1:0-2120 GCA_041736605.1 Sphingomonadaceae bacterium | reverse complement strand
ATCGATCCGCGCGATACGCGGCCGCTCTTGTGCGAATTTGCCGATCTGGCCTGGCGTAAGCTGGGGGCGTAAAATCCTCCCCATCGCCAAGTCGATGGGGAGGATTGGGCAACACGAGTTTCCTTTGGCAGATTGAAAACCATGTCCCCTTGCCCCATAGGCAGCGGCCATGCTTTATCCGCTCCTTCGCCCCGCCATTTTTGCCATTGATGCCGAGACGGCGCATGGCCTGACGCTCACCGCGCTACAGGCCCTGCCGCTCTGGCCCGCCGCGAGCCTTGATCCGCGCCTGTCCAGCAGCGTCGCGGGCCTGAACTTCCCCGGCCCGGTTGGCCTGGCCCCCGGTTTTGACAAGAATGCGCAAGTCGCGGCGCGGATGTTTGATCTGGGCTTTGGCTATGTTGAAATCGGCACGGTCACGCCGCTGCCGCAAGCAGGCAATGATCGCCCGCGCCTGTTCCGGCTGGCCCAGGATCGCGCGGTGATCAACCGCATGGGCTTTAACAATGATGGCGCAGAGCGGGTGGAGCAGCGGCTGAAGCTGATCCGCGCCCAGACGCAACGTGGCCCGCTGGGCGTCAATATTGGCGCGAACAAGGATTCAAGCGACCGGATTGCCGATTATGCCGTGATGGCAAAGCGCATGGCGCCGCTGGCTGATTATTTGACGGTCAATATCTCGTCGCCGAACACGCCGGGCCTGCGCGCCTTGCAGGATCCAGGGGCCCTGGATGAATTGCTGGCAGGCGTGATGGCGGCGCGCGGCGATCATCCAGTGCCGGTGTTCCTGAAGCTGGCCCCCGATCTGGCGGGCGACGACATCGCCGATATCACCCGCATCGCCATTGATCGCGGGCTGGCGGCACTGATCATCAGCAACACCACCATTACCCGACCGGAATTGCAATCCCGTCATGCGGGTGAGGCTGGCGGCCTGTCTGGTGCGCCCTTGCGCGATCTGGCGCATCAGCGGCTGATTGATTTTCGTAAGGCCAGTGGCGGCGCCATCCCGCTGATCGGCGTGGGCGGCATTGCCAATGCCGATGATGCCTGGGCGCGCATCCGTGCCGGGGCGGCTTTGGTGCAGGTCTATAGTGCGATGGTCTATGAAGGGCCGGGGCTGGCGGCGCGTATCCATAAGGGGTTGATCGAGCGGATGGATCGTGATGGCTTTGCCACGCTGGCCGAAGCGGTTGGGGTGGATGCCTAGGCCAGCTGGCTGACCGCGTGGATGACCAGCCCGACAAGTCCCCCCACCAAAGTGCCGTTGATGCGGATGAATTGCAGATCGCGGCCCACCGCGCCCTCAACCCGGTCGGTGATGGTTTGTGCGTCCCAGCGTTTCACAGTATCGGATACCAGCCGCACGATCTGATCGCCATAGCGGCTGGACACGCCCACCAAAGTGCGCCGGGCAAAGCGGTTGATCATCCGCGCCATATGCGGGTTGTTTTGCAAAGACAGGCCCAGCTCTTTCAAACTGTCCCCAAACTGGCCCGAAAACGCACCATCGGGATTGCGCGCCGCGCGGATCAGCGCCTGACGGCCGCGTTCCCACAGGCCATCCATCCAGCGCGCCATCGCGGGATTGGCCAGAATTTCGGATTTCATCCGGCGGATTTTCTCCTGCATCTCGGGATCATAGAGCAGGTCATGCGCCAGCGTTTCAAGGCCTTCTTCGATCTTGTGGCGCAGCGGATGCGCCTCGTCTGCCGCCATTTCAGCCAGCAGATTATACAGCCCCTCGACAATGGCATCGGATAATTTGTCGTCCAGGCCGATCCAGCGAAAGATCGAATTGGCACGTTGATGCACCATGTCGCGGATCAGATATTCATTATATTCCAGCGTATGGGCGGCCCAGCGGATGATCGAATCCATCAGTGGCAAATGGCGCTTGTCGGCAATGGCAGCGGCCAGCAACTGGCCCAGCAGCGGTGCAATGTCGAGCTTGTCCAACTGAGTCTTGAGCGCCGATTTGGCGATGCCGCCCAGTTTTTCCTGATCCAGCGATTCAAGGGCATCGGCAATCAGGCTGGATGTGCCGATGCGCAGCCGCGCCTCCCCGCCGCGCGGCTCAACCAGAAAGCGGCCCATGGCGGCGGCGACGTCCATCTGGC
>JBGSTI010000505.1:0-4615 GCA_041736605.1 Sphingomonadaceae bacterium | reverse complement strand
GCATGATCCGGCGCGGGACCAAAGCTATTTTCTCTATGGTACCACCGATGCCCAGCTGGATTTCTTGCGCTTTCCACTGGGCGGCTTGCCAAAGCCTGCGGTCCGGCAATTGGCCGAACAGTTCGGCCTGGCGGTTGCGGGCAAGCCTGACAGCCAGGACATCTGCTTTGTACCCGATGGCGATTATGCCGCCGTAGTGCGCAAGATCCGGCCAGAGGCGGACGATGCGGGCGATATCGTGCATATTCATGACGGTACGGTGCTGGGCCAGCATAAGGGGCTGATCCATTACACCGTGGGCCAGCGCAAGGGGCTTGAGATTGGTGGCCAGCCAGAGCCGCTATATGTCATCCGCCTGGATGCGGCGCAGCGGCAGGTGATCGTTGGTCCCAAATCGGCCTTGGGCGTTGGCGCGGCAGAGCTGGCGCAGATCAACTGGATTGGTGATGCCGATTATGATGGCCCATTGACTGTCAAGGTGCGGTCCTTGGCACGGCCCGTGCCCGCGCGATTGGAACGCAGCGCCGGTGGGGCAGGGCGCGTGGTATTTGATGCAGCAGAATTTGGCGTCGCGCCGGGGCAGGCGGCGGTGTTCTATGCTGGTGATAGGGTGCTGGGTGGCGGCTGGATTGTGAGTACGCAAAGTGCGGATGCGGCGGTTTCTGCTTTAGCTGTTTGATTTAGCGTCACAAAACTCGTCATTGCGAGCGAAGCGCGGCAATCCAGTGCCTAACGCTTTAACCGAGTCCTGCGGACTGGATTGCCGCGTCGCTGCGCTCCTCGCAATGACGATCCATGTTATCAATCCGACACAATCCGGCATCCTGACGCTGAATCATAGCGCGCCGTGGCTGATGCAATAATCGGCACGCTGGCCGTCACTTCCTTGGCTTCGGGATCATCAGACAGTGACACGCTTTCCATCCCTGGCTCAAAATCCTTTTCGCAATCATCCAGATCGCGCCCGCCAATATAGTGGCAGGAACACCCGACATGCGCGCCATAGGCCGCGGCCAGCCGCGCATTGCCGCTGATCCATGACCAGTTCCATGCGATAGCAACCGCCGCAATCAACGCGATGATCAACAGCGTGCGTTTCCATGTCAGCCAGGGGCGCTTAGTGTGGGGGCTTGCCTTTCGGCGGGCTTGCGGCGAAACCGCATCGCGATGAACCATGATCCTTGTCTCTTTCGCCGTGCCGGCCGTCTGGCCCTGTGCTGGTGTCTGTCCCTAATGCTTGCAGGCTGTGGCGCAAGCCCCGCGACGCAGGATACAGCGCCGCCGCCAGTGGCCGAAAGCGACATGGCCTATATCAGCGCAGAGCCGGGCACAAACCGCGAAGACCTGCACCGGGCCATTGAGCCCTTGTTCACCGATCCAGCCATGGCGGAAACGCGCGCGGTTATCGTGATGAAAAATGGCGCGATTGTCGCGGAACGTTATGGCGAGGGCTATGGGCCGGAAACGCGGTTTCTGGGCTGGTCGATGTCAAAAAGCGTGACGGCGGTGCTGGTCGGGCTGGCGGTGGGTGATGGTTTGCTGGAACTGGATGAACCTGCGCCGGTGCCCGCCTGGCAGCGCCCCGGTGATCCGCGCGGCGACATTACGTTGCGGCATCTGCTGCAAATGCGCAGTGGCCTGAACCATCAGGAAACCACAGATCCCGCCTTCACCGCCGATACAACGCGCATGCTGTTTCTGGATGGGCGCGATGATATGGCCGCCTATGCCGAGGGTCAGCCGCTAGAGGCCGATCCGGGCACCAAATTCGAATATTCATCAGCCACCAGCATCATATTGGCTGATATCGTCACCGATCAATTGACGCCGTCGCCCGATCCCAAGATACGCCGCGCCGCCATGGCCGATTATCTGCGCGGGCGAATGATAGAGCCTTTGGGCATGACGTCGCTGGTTGGCGAATATGATGCGCGCGGCACGTTGATCGGCGGCAGTTTGATGCATGCCACAGCGCGCGATTGGGCGCGGTTTGGCAATTTCCTGCGGCTGGGCGGGCTGGTAAAGGGTAACCAGGTGGTGCCGCGCGGCTGGATTGATTTCATGCGCAAATCCTCGCCCGCCGATGCGGCCTATGGCGGGCATATCTGGCTCAACCGCAAACGCGCGCAGGGCGAGGGCCGGGTGCTGTGGCCTGAAAGCCTACCGAACAGCATTTTTGCTGCACAGGGGCATCTGGGCCAATATGTGATGGTCGCGCCCGAACAGGGGCTGGTGGTGGTGCGGCTGGGCAAGACACAGGATGATGTACGTGATCCGCTGATCGATCAACTGGGCCGGGTGATTGCATTGTATTGAGTGAATATATTGTACCCCGGCGAAAGCCGGGGGCCAGTCCAACGGTTGCTTCTGGGCCCCGGCTTTCGCCGGGGTACGCGATTCAAACGGACACCATCTCTGCCAAAGTCGCCAGACACTGCTTTGCCAACGCCATTGAACGCTCCGGCGACCAGCCCTGTTCGGCATCGGGCAGATCGTCATTATCCTTGAATGGCATTTCCAGCGTCATCGCAACGCACCCATGGCTGGGCCCGAAACGGTTGGCGAGCTGGTTGGTTGACATGGTCAGGTTCGCCTTACCCGGTGCGGCGGTGTGATAGCCCAGCCGCGTCTGGAAATCGGGCGTCCGTGCTGCCAACCGGTTGCGGAACGCATGATAGCGCGCGCCCTGATCCTCGGTCCAGTTGGGGATGCCTTCAAACCCGGCAATGAACACCGCCGGGATCGCTTCATCGCCATGCACGTCCATCGCCCAATGCACACCGGTTTCGTCCATGGCATTGCGCACGCAAAGCACTTCGGGAGATTTTTCGGCGCTGGGTGTCGCCCATTCCCGGTTCAGGTTCACGCCCACGGCATTGGTGCGCAAATGGCCCCGGCAGCTGCCATCGGGGTTCATATTGGGCACGATATGCAGGCGGCATTTCGCCAATAGCTGCCGCGCATGCGGATCGGCAGGATCGGTGAGCATATCCAGCGCGCCTTCCATCCACCATTCAGCCATGCTTTCGCCGGGATGCTGGCGCGCATAAAGCCAGACCTGAATATCGCCATCGCCCATTTCCAGGCAATCGATCGGCTGGCCTTCGATGCTGTGGCCCAGGCAGCGATAATCGACGCCTTCACATGCCGCGGCTTCGGACACCAGATCATGATGCCGCTCCATCGAGTAGGGCGCGAAATAGGCAAACCAGGCCAGAGCGCTGGCGGGCGTATAGCGGATGGTCAGCGTGCCATTGTCTTTTAGCGCGTCATAGCTGGTATCAGCGCGGCCCCAATATTCGCGGTCTTCGGACACGCAGGCGCGATAATTGGGCCAGCCATCGGGATAGGCCGATGCGGCCAGCCCAGTGATGCGCAAAACCATTTCCTCGCCCGCCGTGCCAGCGACGCGGAAATGGAACCATTGAAAGAAATCGGATTGGCGGTCTTTGTTTACCGCCAGCGTCGCGGTATTGCCGTCGACGCCCAGAACCGTGATGTTGCCGCTGTCAAAGGCGGCGGTGATCGATAGATTGTCTGATATGCTCATGGCACTTCGATAGTCTCTCCAGAGCGGCCGGGAAAGTCTGTAAACAGCGATTTGGCCAGTTTTGCGGCAGACAGGCCGGTTTCCGCCATGGGTGTGCCCATCTTGGCCTCGGAAATCGCGCGGCCTTCCCACAGAACGGCATTGTCGCTGCTGCGGCGGATGGCGACGCTCAACTGCGTGGCGACCTGCGGCTTGGGCGCGCCGCCCAGATTGATGCCGATGCCCAGCCCGATGCCTGAACCATAGCTGCCCGTCGATCCGCCTACGCCCACCGATATGGGCGAGCGGCGCTGCCCGGCCTCCAGAACCTCACGATCAAAACGCACAGTGGCGCGATTGGCGGCAAAGGCGGCATCTGCGCCGCTGACGGGTTGATAGCCGACACTGGCCAAAGCCTGTTCGACCGAGGCCGCAAAGGTGCGAAACTCGATGCTTTGTGCGTCCATTTGTGGGCCAGCTTCAATGGCAATCGTCCCACGGCCCAGCTGCGCGACTTCGGCAGGCGCATGAAAGCGCGTCACCTCTACCGGGCCAACCGGCGCGACACAGGCAGTTGCCAGCAACGCCAAAACCAGCACGGCGGTGAAATTGCGATATGTTTGGAAAGCCATGATCAAGTGCCCTTATTTTTTCTGCTTAGGCCTAGCGTAGCGCAAATGAACTTCGCCTGTCCGGTAAATTCTTGATCGCTTGGCCAACGCGCGGTTGGTGCTTGGCCGTGCGCCCGTGTTAACGGCCTGTCGATATTGCTGACTTACAGGCGATGTAAGTTTATCAGGCTCGCAATGACGAATGCACTTTTGTTTAAGGACCAACCAACATGACCAACCCCACCGCAAATCGCCCGACAGTGCTGGTTACTGGCGGCGCGGGTTATATTGGCAGCCATGCGGTGCTGGCGCTGAAAGATCGCGGTTGGCCGGTGGCTGTGATTGATAATCTGACCACGGGTTTCCGCTTTGCCCTGCCCGAAGGCGTGCCGCTTTATGAAGGCGATATTGAGGATATGGCGTTGGTCTCGCGGATCATCGCCGAGCAGAATATCGGCGCGATCATGCATTTTGC